>CAIYCZ010000121.1 GCA_903924805.1 uncultured delta proteobacterium
GCCGGGCTTCTGTACAGAAGCCTCCTGAAACGCTGCCGGTAGCGGTGCTTTAAAGGTATAAACCAATCAGGGGTATCCGTGAGCCTACAGAATAAACGATGGTTTATCCGGGAGCAAAACCCTCAGCTCTGCGCCACATTTTCCAGAGCCCTGGGCATATCCCCCCTTGCCGCGCAGCTTCTTATTAACAGAGGGATAGCAACCCCTGAGCAGGCCGATTTTTTTCTCAATGCAACGCTTAAGGACCTGCACGCGCCGCATCTGATGAAGGATATGGACCGGGCGGTAGAAAAAATCGCTGCGGCACTTGAGAAGAAAGAAAAAATATGCATTTACGGAGACTACGACGTAGACGGCATTACCGCCACAGCGATCATGGTCCTGTTTTTAAGAGAGCTCAATGCAGATGTCTCTTATTTTCTCCCCCACCGGCTTGAGGAAGGGTACGGCCTTGATATAGAGGCGCTTAAAAAAATCAAGCGCACGGGCGCAACACTTCTCATCACCGTGGACTGCGGCATCTCTGATGTGGAACATGTTGCCTACGCACAGTCACAGAAACTTGATGTGATTATAACCGACCACCATGAACCGCCTGAAACCCTGCCGCCGGCATGCGCCATCGTGAATCCAAAACAGCCTGATTGTCCGTTCCCGTTCAAGGAACTTGCCGGCGTTGGCGTGGCATTTAATCTCATCATGGGGCTTCGCAAAAAACTCCGTGAACGGGGCTTCTGGGAAGACGCCCACATGCCAAACCTCAGGCAGTACCTTGATCTCGTCGCGCTGGGAACGGTTGCGGATATTGTTCCGCTTATCGATGAAAACCGCATCTTCGTTAAAATCGGCCTTGAAGTCCTCTCCAGTGGCGAGCGTCCCGGCATCCGCGCACTGAAAGAAATAAGCGCCATAGCTGACGGCCCGGTAACCTGCGACATGGTTGCATACCGGCTTGCCCCGCGCATAAACGCGTCAGGCCGGGTAAGCACCGCCACCACCGGCGTTGAGCTGCTGATAACCCGGGATGAGACCGAGGCCCTGCGTCTTGCCCGCATCTTAAATGAAGAGAACAGCAAACGCCAGCAGCTGGAAAAGCACATAACTGCTGAGGCAAAGGCCATGATCAAGGGTAAGGAGCAGGTAAACAAGCCGTTCATTCTGGCCTCTCCCCGCTGGCATCAGGGTGTTATCGGCATATGTGCTTCGCGCCTGGTCGAGGAGTACTATAAGCCGACCATACTGATTACCGTGGACGAGAAAACCGGCGAGGGAAGAGGCTCGGCGCGGAGCGTTCACAGCCTTGACCTGCACAGCGCGCTCAAGCGCTGCGCCGCGCTGCTTAAATCGTTCGGGGGGCATAAATATGCAGCAGGGCTCACGGTGGCGATAGATAATATTCCCGCTTTCATAGAAAAATTTGAAGGCATTATCCGCGAAGTGATGTGCGATGACGACTTCATACCCAGCCTGGGAATAGACGCCCGGATACCGCTGGACACACTGTCTGACGACATCATAGAGGAAATTGAAAAGCTGGGCCCCTTTGGTGCAGGAAACCCGGAGCCGCTGTTCTGCAGCCATGATCTTAGACTGTACAGTTACATGGTGGTGGGAAACGGTCATCTCAAATTAAAAATAAAAGAGGATGGTCGCTTTTATGATGCCATAGGGTTTAACATGGGTTCCCGGTATGACCTGCAGGATAAAGAAATTCGCCTGGCATTTGTTCCGCAATTCAATCTATGGCAGGGGATAAAAAGCATTCAGCTGAAACTGAAAGATATTCAATTCAGCTTCTGTGAAACATCACCGTGCCGTGTGGTAGCATAACGTACCGGACCGGTCTCCATCGGTAATCAGGGCTATGGACATAGAGCAGCAAAAAAAACTTATTAACCAGTGCATTCAGGGCAGCCGGGAGGCATGGCGCGTTTTTATCAATCAGTATTCCCCCCTGGTGTACTATATGATTCAAAAGATGCTGCACACTAGGCACGCAGATGCCAACCGGGGAGAAATTGATGACCTGCACAACGAGATATTTCTTTCCATCATGGATAACCAGGGAAAAAAACTGCGCCAGTATGAGGGGAAAAACGGCTGCACCGTCTCCAGCTGGGTCAGGATGATAGCCGTGAGGGCAACCATAGACCACCTGCGCAAGAACCGTGACACAGCATCCCTGTCTGATGAAACT
Source organism: uncultured delta proteobacterium (assembly GCA_903924805.1). Taxonomy (GTDB): domain Bacteria; phylum Desulfobacterota; class WTBG01; order CAIYCZ01; family CAIYCZ01; genus CAIYCZ01. Next base: position 2,198 of record CAIYCZ010000121.1, read on the forward strand.
ACCATTCGCGAGGTTGAACGGATAACGGCTCCGTCGCTCACTCCCCAGAAGCTGCTCGAAGATGAAGAGAAAAAACAGATACTCCATGACCTCATTGCAAGTCTGCCGCCACAGGACCAGCTCTTTTTAAAACTGCTCTACTTTCAGGAGGTTCCGCCACAGGACATAGCAAAACTATTTAATTCTTCAACCAATGCTGTTTACAGCCGGGGTAATTACCTGCGTGAGAAACTGAAGGAGGGTCTGAAAAAGGCATCAAAGAAATCAGTGCATATATCGTCTATTTGAAATATAAGCACGTAACTTCAATAAAATCCTCCATAGAAACAAACCAATGGACGAGAAAGAACAACTCTCCGGTAGTGTGCCGGACACTGCATTAACTGAAATGATTGATAGCTATTTCAGGACAAAAAAGCCTGATGAGCGGTTTCTATCCTGCCCGACCGAGGAGGTTCTTTACAACTATCTCGGCGACCAGCTGCCTCAGGATGAACGCGAAGACCTTGAATGGCACCTCTGCCAGTGTGAGGCCTGCCTGCAGGCAGTTATGCTGAGCGCACAACTGCCGGAGCATGACGCTGAAGGCTTTCCCGCGGAGGCTCCCCGTTTTGCGCTACAGCGGCTGCTTTCCTTAGTCCCTGCAGCGCAAAAGCAGTCTTTCTCAATGCGCTGGGAACGGTTCAAGGCTGCATGCATGTCCTTTATGAAGGCCTGCTCAGAAATTATTTTCTTCAGAGAACCGGAAGCGGTGTACGTGCGGGGGAATAAGAAGGTTATTTCAAAAAACCTCGTGGTGCTGGAAAAAATCTTCAAGGACATACAGCTTGAGATAGAGGTTGAGAAGATCGGGGAACAGATGGCAAATATTAAAGTTAAAACCCGCTCTCCTGAAACAGGGTCCCGGGTAGACGGATTGCGGGTAAACATACGCGACGATGCGCACCGGGAGATAGCATCATTTATAACAGCGGGCGGAGAGGCCCTGTTTGAAAATATAGCGTTCGGGGAGTATACTATAAGCGTTAAAAAAAATGGGCACAACGTAGGGAACCTATTACTTGCAGTTAAGGAGTCCTGATATGAGCGAGGAAAAAGATACAAAAGAAACCATGGTGACCTCAGAGGCATCTTCTGCCGAAGGGCTTCCGGACAACATAGAGAAGCTCCTTGCGGAACGCAAAAAGATCGATGACATGCTCAAGGAGAAGTTTACCAAGCAGGTCACCGTCATGTTCACCGATATCAAGGGGTCAACGTCCTTTTTTGAGTCCCGCGGGGATATTGAAGGCAGGCTCATGGTGCAGAAGCACAATGACCTGATGTTCCCCCTTATTCAGAAATCCCAGGGGCGGGTCATAAAGACTATCGGCGATGCCATAATGGCGGCATTTGAAGACCCGGTCATGGCGGTGAGAGCTGCCACTGAAATGCAGTTGAGCCTTTCCACATACAATACGGGAAAAAACGCAAAAGAGCAGATTCACATTCGCATTGGTATAAATACCGGGGAAGGCATCGTAGAATCCCAGGATATTTTTGGCGATGTGGTGAATGTGGCAGCACGGGTTGAGTCGCTCTGCGAAGCGGACCAGATTTTAATTTCATCCCCGGTGTATGATGCCGTGCGCAAGACCGACGACATCATCTGCCGCTACGTGAGCCAGACCCAGGTGAAAGGCAAGGAAGAGGCCCTCGAGGTGTACCGGGTGGTGTGGGGTGAAGAGGATATGGTAGCCGGCGCCACCCGCTCAGGTCTTGCCGCCACAGCCCAGAAGACGGCCAAAAAGAAACGGGAAGTGCGCAAGCGCCTGGAGATGGACATTACCCGGGAAGGAAACAACCTTAAAATCACCTCGGTGGTGCGCACCGAGAAAGAGTCAGCATCGCTGCGGCCGTATGAGGAGATGCACGTCTCCATGGCAAAGATAGAGGAGCGCTGCCAGGAGGTGATAACTGTTTTAAACCGGGCAAACACCCGGGGCCGGGTCTCAAAAGACATACTTGCAAAACTGCGCGATGTCGGCCAGGTGCTCTTTGATACATTGCTCACAACTAAAGCAAAGGAGGCCATCCGCGCCACCCAGGTGCAGGATCTTGTCTTTAACATTGAGGACACCCTGGTGCAGATACCCTGGGAACTGCTCTATGACGGAGAGCAGTTTCTCTGCCAGAAGTTTAACATGGGAAGGATCGTCAAAACCAAGCGCTCCGTCGTAAATATTAAGACGCGGGAAATGGCCCGCCCCCTGAAGATGCTTATCCTCTCTGACCCCAGGGGCGACCTCAAAAGCGCGTTTGAGGAAGGCCGGCTCATCCGCGAAGAGCTGGATAAAAGTCCCTCCCTGGTGAATGCCAACCAGCGCAGCGGCCAGATTACCGCAGATTACATCATGGAAAAGCTGCGCAACTTTGATATCGTCCACTATGCCGGCCACGCTGATTATGAAACTGACGACCCGTCAAACAGCGGGTGGCTGCTTGACGGCGGCAAGGTCACCTCGTCAGATATCATGAAGCTGGTGGGAGGCCGGCCGATGCCGGCGCTGGTGTTCTCCAATGCCTGTCAGTCCGGCCAGACCGAGGAGTGGAAGCTGGGGCCCAAATACAGTGAGAAAATTTACGGGCTGGCAAATGCTTTTCTTCTTTCCGGCGTGCAGCACTATGTGGGAACGTTCTGGGAAGTGCTCGATGAGCCCAGCGCCCGCTTTGCGGAAAAGTTTTACCAGTTCATGATGGAAGGCGCTCCCATCGGTGAGGCACTGCGCAATGCCCGCCTGTTTCTCATACGGGAATACGGTGAAGATACCATTGTGTGGGCAAGCTACATGCTCTATGGCGACCCGGGAGCAAATTACTTTGACTTTGCAGAAGAAGCTGAAGCCGAGGAGGAAGAGCCCCTGCGCGAAGCAATCGGCACAGCCCAGCTCAGGAGTACGTCGCGGGATACCGTCTATTTCGACGAACTGCAGGCAACAAAAATCAGACGGAGGCGCCTTGCCGTAGGTGCGGTAGTGGCAGCCCTTCTGGTTATCGGCATATTCTTTTTTGTCCAGTGGCAGCGGGGACAGGAGTTGGCACAAGACCCGTACCTGATGGCGTACTCGCTGCTCCATGCAAACCAGGCAGAGCGCGCCCAGCGCTCCTTTGAACAGCTCCCCGCAAATGATTACCGGCGGTTTGAAGGTCTTGCAGCAGTTTTTTATGAAGCGGGAGATACGGATAAAGCCCTTGAGATGTCTGCCAAGGCTATTGAGATGAACCCGGATAATGTCTATGCCCATGTGATTAGCGGCAATATCCTCTTTTCCCAGGGAAAGCTTGATGAGGCCGCCCGCGAATACGAGAAAGCTACCCAGCAAAAACGGGGTGCCTCCTGGCAGAAGGCAGAGGCATTCAACGGTCTGGGAAGGATTTACTCAGCCCAGGGTGATGTGGAAAAATCCCTCACCTACTACGGCCAGGCTGCTTCCTTTAATCCCGAGAGCTCGGTTATCTACACCAATCAGGGCGTGGCCTTTGAGAAACGGGGCAATATTGCCGAGGCTGCATCCTACTATCAAAAAGCGGTGAAGGCAAACCCCCAGGACCCCATTGCCCTGAGCCTGCTTGCCGACGTGCAGAAAAAACAGCAGGGGGCTGAGGACAAGTCGCGCCAGGAAAGGATTGACAAACTCATCGGAGAACTGGTAGAAAACCACAAGAAGGCTCCTCCGGCCAAGACACCGGGAGATGCCTGGACATCAAAGCCGATCACGTTGAGTTTTGTAAATTTCCAGCAGAAAGGTTCCCTGTCAATACGGGAGGGAGAGGATCAATTCTTCCAGCTGAAACTCAACGCGATCCTCCAGGAAGGTGGCAGGGTGCAGATTCTGGAACGCGAGCTGCTTGATAAACTGCTGGAAGAGTTGAAACTGAGCACCACGGACCTGGTGGACCCGAAGAAGGCTCTTGAGGTGGGGAAAATACTTGCCGCACGGCTTATTGCAACCGGCTCCCTCATGCGCTATGGCAAGGACCTGCAGGCAAGCATCCGCCTCACCGAAACAGAAACGACCAGCCTTAAGGCGGCAATTGCAGAGACAGAAAAGGATATCAACCAGCTTGCAGAAAAGACCGCCCGGCAGATCCAGGAAAAGCTGGCGAAAGCCTATCCGGTCAGGGGGTTCATAACAAGTCTGGAAGGAAACCAGCTGGTATTAAACATCGGATCTGAAGTGGGCGTCAAACCGGGGATGGAGTTGAAGGTTCTTGAAGAGGAAAAGGCTGCTGATGCAAAGCAGCTGCCCGGGCGCTTCCGTGAGATCGGCACCATTCAGATAACCGCTGTTACTGACAAGACTGCTGCTGCAGCTCCGGGGAAAGATACGCAGGGGGTTGCAAAAGGGATGAGGGTTGAGGAAGTTATACGATAAAACATAAAATCCAAATTCCAAACGCCACATGCCAAACTATAGAGAAAAACAGAAGCGCTGTATATATAGGATAGCTCTGCTGAGCACGGTGATTGTGTTCGCATGCCTTATTCCCGTCAGCTATAGCCATGCCCAGGAGATCTTCTCGACGGTCAAAATAACATCATCTCCCAACCCGGTTGGTTCCGGTGCCCGCGCCCAGGGCATGGGCGGAGCCTTTATCGCGGTGGCTGATGATGCAACCGCTGCCTCATGGAACCCCGGCGGCCTCATGCAGCTTGAGCGGCCGGAATTTTCCATTGTCGGCTCTTTCTTCCAGCGCCGCAAGCATATGACCTCTGACCTCCATCCTGAAGAAAACGGCCAGAACAACAAGCACCGCGAGGACATTAACTATATGAGCGGTGCCTATCCGTTCCGGGCGTTTGATAAAAACATGGTCGTCTCGTTCAATTACCAGCGGCTCTACGATTTCTACGATAAGCTTGATTTTAACTATAACTACCGCGGGTATCTCTCCGACGGCAGTTTTTATAATGCAAAAAGCCCTTGACAGTCGCACTTCACAAGTGTATCCTGTATATCCTAGACAAGCAAATACAAATAAATAGAGAGGAGTAGAGAGAATGGCAGAATACACAATTGAGAC
>CAIYCZ010000122.1 GCA_903924805.1 uncultured delta proteobacterium
TCCTGCGCGGGAAGAAATTGTCCTGCCCTTTGTGCGCCACCTGCAGGAGGCTGCCGACCCGATTATCAGCTTCGGCCAGGGCTGCGAAGGCGAGCCGATCATGCAGTGGCAGCGTATCTACGAAGCGATTCGTGCCATCCGCTCTGAAACAGCTCGCGGCACTATCAACCTGAATACCAACGGTAGCGTCCCTGCCTGGGTGGAAGCCATCTGCAAAAGCGGGCTTGACAGCATCCGCATCAGTTTGAGCAGTGCGCGAAAAGAGCTCTATAACCGGTATTATTGTCCGCAGAACTACTGCTTTGAGGATGTGATTGAATCCCTGCGCATCGCCCGCGAGCGCGGCGTGTTTACCATGATTAATTACCTCATATTTCCCGGCATTACTGACCAGAAGGAAGAAGTGGAAGCACTGCTAAAGATCATCTCCCGCACCCGGCCTCATCTCATTCATTTAAAGAATCTCAATATTGATCCTGACGTGTATCTAAAAACCATGGGCGCCTCCGGAGAGGCTGGCATCGGGATCAGAACGGTAAAAGAGATCCTTCAAAAGGAATTCCCTTTTATTCAGTTTGGATATTACAACCGTACTAAAGAGAATTTTTTTGCCCAGGCATGATGACACATTTTCAGATACACCCCTTCCTCAGTAAGGAGGGGTTAGAGGGGATTTTCATTCGAATTTAAATCTTACATTATCCAGTGCGGACGTGTGGACATCCAATTCTTTACTGTTTCACGCAGGCGCCCTGAAGGAGACAGCCATGCGTAGCAGCATCAACACCGTTAGCGGAACCATTACTCCAGAGCAGCTCGGCCGGACGCTCATGCACGAGCACGTGTTTGTCGAATACGGAGGACCGTCTTCTGAAACGCTCAGGCCCGGACCCAGACGCTCTGCAATCGTCTCTATCTGCACCGGCTACATTGAGCAGATCAGGGGTTTTGGCGTAAAGACCCTGGTAGATCCCACCACCATTGATCTCGGCCGCAATGCTCCGCTTATGGCAGAGATCGCAGCAAAGACCGGCTTTAATATTATCTGTGCAACCGGCATCTATAGCAGCGCTACCTACGTGATGATTCGCGAGCGCCTGGGCGGCAGCCCCGATGCAGTAGCCGGGCTGTTCATAAAGGAGCTTAGCGAAGGCATCGGCGATACCGGGGTAAAGGCCGGCATCATAAAAGTCGTCACCGGCTACCCGGTAATCGGCAAAGAAGAACATGAACTGCTGCTTGCTGCCGCCAAAGCCTCGGTTGCAACCGGCGCGCCGATCATCACCCACACCGAAGGCATACTCGGAGACGAGCAGCAGAGGATTTTGACCGGTGCAGGGGTGCCGGCACAGCGCATCATCATCGGCCACAGCTGCCTCTCGAGAGACTTTGATTACCACATGCGTATCGTGCGGGGCGGCTCCTACCTGGGCTTTGATCGTTTTGGCATGACCGGAATGCCTGACGAGGTGCGCGCGGCCGCGCTGCTTAAGCTGCTTGATGCAGGACGGGCTTCGCACCTTATGGTTTCCCACGATTCAGTCTGGTACTGGGTGGACGGACCCAGGATTGGTACCGGGGCCTATAAGAACTGGGTTCCCACAAATTTTTTCGAGCGCGTCATCCCCATGCTCCTTTATGGCGGCGCAACGGATGAACACATCCAGACCATGTTATGCGATAACCCCCGGCGGTTCTTTGCCGGCGAGCAGCCTGAGCCGATGAAAGAAAACAGGGGGGACACACATTAATGAATGAACGAAAATAGTAAAAGTTTGCTCTGAACAGGTTATCAGATATTGAGAGAAAAATAAAAAAGGGATGAAGACATCTGTGCTCATCCCTTTAATTTTTCTGGCGCGCCCGGGAGGATTCGAACCTTCGGCCTATCTACCAAGGGGGTGTAAAAAAGCGTGTGTCTTGACCACAGAACTTCCCCGTCTTTATTACGCATAGGCTCAATGCTACGGCAAAAACAATTTCCCAGCTATTTGGCTGGAATTTTTATTATGATTACTTTTTTAATGATAACATCCTGCAGCGGTCTATCCTGGGCTCCTCTTTCGACCGTGCTGATTTTATCCACAATGTCCTGGCCCTCTACAACCTCGCCAAAGATGCTGTGACGGCCATCAAGCCATGGTGTTGCCGCAGTTGTAATAAAAAACTGGCTCCCGTTTGTATTGGGGCCTGAATTAGCCATTGCCAATTTTCCGGGTTTGTCAAATTTTAATTTAAAATGAAATTCATCTTCAAACTTATACCCGGGTCCCCCTCTGCCGGTCCCGGTGGGATCTCCTCCCTGAATCATAAAATCAGGAAGTACTCTGTGAAAAATCAGGCCATCATAAAAGGCCTTCCTGGTTTTATTACCTGATACCGGATCAATAAATTCTTTTGTACCCTCTGCCAATCCGGTAAAATTGGCAACCGTTTTCGGAGCCTCCTCCGGGAAAAGTTTGCACACAAATTTACCTCTCGTAGTATCAAATTCAGCATACAATCCGGGAGCCTTTTTCGATTCAGCCTGGCCTTGGGCGAATAAGTTACAGGAAAGAACAAAATTAAAAACCGCTGCTGTCATTAACAAAATTATTATGGTCTTCATGTCGTTAACCTCCTGAAAAAGATTTCATAGATTTAACAGTTTTGCCAGGCAACTTCCTTGGTGTTACCCATGATTTTTTTAAAATATCATAAAACAGAATAGAGGAAAACAAGATTCCTTCTGCGCTTACCGCGCTTAATTATCAATCCCAGTTTTATTCTGTTTAAACCTGTTTTATCTGGCTGCGATAGAAAAAGGTGAGAAATCCCTGACTATCCTTCCCCGTGGAGAAAACAGTGCCCGTTTTAGACTGCTCTGCGGTAGTAACCAAGCACCGGCACTAAATGAAGAAAGGAATTAGACCTGCACTGCTTCAGGACTAATCCCTTCTATTATCTGGCGGGTATGATCCCGTCCTCTTAGACGGGAAACCCGGAACCTCAAAATCCATCCTGATACTGCACTGCTAATAAAATTTTAATCTGGCAACTTTAGCTATGGCTTCAAAGTCACTGTCATTGTGCAGGAGTAGCAGATTGTGTTCTATCGCTATCTGTGCAATGAGGCAATCAATGGTGCTGCGGACCGTTATGCCTTTCTTTCGACAGGCAAGGTATAGTTTTGCTGCCTGCGCAAAAGAATCGACAGCATGCAGAGGATAAAAAAAGCGCTGGGTTTCAAGATAGGTCTTCAGGGTTGAGTATTCCTGTTCTGATTTAGCACCCTGAAGAATTTCCTGAAATATAACCGAAGTGATCCCGAAGGGTATCTTCTGCGTGAGGACTTTTTTGAATTTCCTGGTTGATTTATTATCAATGCCCCGCAGAAAGTCAATCAAGACAGACGTATCAACAAGAATCATTTGCCTGCTCTCAAAGATTTGTAATCATAGCCTTTTGCAAATTCAACCTTCCCCTCCAGTTCAAGCAGGTTCATGCGCCGTCTGTTTTCCACAAATTCCTTCAGTGCCATGGCTATGAGTTCTCTTTTAGTTTTTGCCCGGCAGTACTGAAAGGCTTCTTTCACTAACTTTTCATCAAGCACGATGTTTGTCCTCATGCGACACCTCCTTATACACCTTAGAATACACCTGCTTAGTATGGGAGTCAAGGCTGTTGATTGCCGGGGTGATGTATTAGAAGTTGTGTCAGAAAGGAAAGGGGTGCATCCTAAGAAGTGACGAGTACGGAAAAAACAACTAATTCAAAGGAGGCACCCCATGCGATATGCAGGAACAGCGATAAGCATACGGCAGGCATTCAAAGA
>CAIYCZ010000123.1 GCA_903924805.1 uncultured delta proteobacterium
ACAGATGTACAAAACGGACATGCAACTGGATCACTATGCCACATATTACATTTTTCACATTGTCTCCTGCCCATAAAGCCTCCTTTTTGTTGCTTATAACCTCTTATCGGCATTTGACAGAAAAACTTTAGCGTTTTTGAAAATAATTTTTCTTAGATTCGTCTAAAATTTGATCTTCTGTGGTTCTTTGTGGTTTTAATTTTACAATGCCGGTTTCATAAAGCTTTATTAAAAGATTAAAACCACAGAGGACACCGAGAAATACTCTGTGTTCTCAAAAGAATATCCTTTAAAATCTGGAACTCAGGAAATCAGGATTTTTGATCTTTAAACTTCCTTAATTTAAAAATCTCCCCTAACCCCTCTTTAAAAAAGAGGGGAACGAGTATTCCTCCTTTTCTAAAGTAGGGTCTGGGTGGATTTCAAAAGATAAAGAGATTAATAAGTTAGAGGACACAGAGGGGTGTAATAAATAATAGCTGCTTTTAATTTATTATTTTCTCTGCGTGCTCTGTGGTTAATTTTTATCATGATAATCAGGAGGTTTTATTTTTATGTACGAGCAGGAGTTTAAGGAAACGATACAGTTAATAAAAAAGCAGGATGAATGGCGCTCCCGCACCATCAACCTCATTGCCAGTGAAAACGTAATGAGCAAAACAGCCCGTGCCATGGCCGGCTCTGATTTTGCCCACAGATATGCTGAAGGACACCCCGGCGAGCGCTATTACCGTGGCACCAGTTTTATTGATGAAATTGAGAGCCAGCTCAAAGCCAACCTCAAGATTCTGTTTAACTGTAATCATACGGAAGTACGCCCTATCAGCGGCACTAATGCCAATGAGGCGGTGTTCAGCAAGTTTGTGAAGCGTGAAGATGTCGTCATGGTCAATTCTACCCCCAGCGGCGGCCACATAAGCCATCACCGGCTTGGCTCTCTGGGAAAGTTTACCCAGAATCTCATTGACTTCCCGTTAACCAAAGACGGCTATCATATAGACATTGAAAAAACCAAGTTCCTGATTAAATCTGCAAAACCAAAGCTGATAGTATTAGGCAAAAGCCTGTTTCTATTTCCCGATCCGGTCCAGGAATTGAGCGACCTGTGCAACGAGAATAACATAAAACTTATCTACGACGGCGCCCACGTGCTGGGACTTATTGCCGGGAAAAGATTCCAGGACCCCCTGCGGGAAGGGGCCTGCCTGATAACGGCAAGCACGCACAAAACATTTTTTGGATCCCAGCGCGGCCTCATCCTGAGCAACATGGACCCGGACAACTGGAGGAAAATAGACCGCGGCGCATTTCCCGGTTCATCCAGTAATCACCATTTAGATACCCTTGCCCAGCTTGCCCTGTGCACCTATGAATGTATGGAGTTCGGGCAGGAGTATGCTGACGATGTTGTTGCCAATGCCAGGACACTTGCCGAGGCTTTAGACCGATACGGCGTTGACGTTGAGGCCAAGGAATTCGGTTTTACGGAAAGCCATCAGGTGGCAGTGAATGTAAGAAAATTCGGCGGTGGCGAGAAGGTCTCCAAATCTCTGGAGATTAACGATATCATTCTCAACATGAACATGCTTCCCCATGAGCCGCTCAAAAATCATGACCATCCCGATGGGGTCCGCATCGGTGTTCAGGAAATGACCCGCTTTGGCATGAAAAAGGACGAGATGGAGAAGATTGCTGAACTGATGAAGGAATGTGTCGTTGACCACAAATCAGTAAAAGAAGAGGTTGACCGCTTCAGGAGAAATTATCAGGATGTAAAATACAGCTATGATGATACGGTAGGTAAAGACCTGAAATGAGAATACCGGAGACACGAGTCAGGAGCCAGAATAAAAATTCATTCTGAATTCTGATTTCTGACTTCTGAATTCCTTTAATTAATGCTGATCATTGATACGCACACCCATATATTTCCTGACGCTCAAGCGGCGCGCATCCTTGAAACCACTGCGAAAACATTTAACATCCGGACCTACGGCAAAGGCACAGCAGCTGACCTGATTTTCCAGATGGATGAGCATGAAATCAGCTATGCCGTTGTTCACATGGTGTCACCTGCTCCCGCCTCCGTAAAAGAGACTAATACCTGGCTTATCAAGCTCAAGCAGGACCGGTTCATCAAGTTTGGCACGCTGCACCCCCGCCTGAAAATTATTCGTGATGAAATCCAGCGTCTCAAAGATAATAACATCAACGGCATAAAGCTCCAGCCTGATGTTCAGGGTTTTACGGTTGACGACTCTCATGTCACCTACCCTCTCTACGAAGAGCTGACAAAGCACCATATGGCGGTCATGTTTCATGTGGGCGGAGAGCCGCAGCCCGGCCCGCACAACAGGTCAAAGCCGGATATGATCCTCCGGGTGTCAGCGGATTTCCCCGAGCTGAAAATCATAGCTGCACACCTGGGGGGGCTCAACATGTGGGATAACGTCTATGAACTGCTGGCAGGAGCGGAAAATGTTTTCATGGAGACTTCCCTCACGTATGAAAACATTCCTCCGATGCTCGCTAAAAATATTATTAAAAAACACGGCCACGGTAAGATATTTTTTGGAACTGATTACCCGTTTGCTCCCATCGGCACATCGGTTAACGTTGCCAGGGCAGTGCCTTTTTTAAC
>CAIYCZ010000124.1 GCA_903924805.1 uncultured delta proteobacterium
CAAAAAGCCGAAGTCATTAGAGTTTATAGAACACTTGAAACAATAATAAGTCTCAAGTTCAAAGTTTAAGGTTTAAAGTCTAAAGTTGATAAAACAATAAAAACGTTTAACTTTGAACCTGAAACTTGAAACTATTTTTGTCCGGAGGACATTAAGTGACGTTTCAGGAGCTTATTTTAGCCTTACAGAAATTCTGGGCTCAGCATAACTGCATACTTCAGCAGCCCTATGATATCGAAGTGGGAGCCGGCACGTTCAATCCCGCCACGTTCCTGCGGGTGCTCGGGCCCGAGCCGTGGAATGCGGCCTATGTAGAACCTTCGCGGCGCCCCACCGACGGCCGCTATGGAGAAAATCCCAACCGCCTGCAGCACTACTACCAGTACCAGGTTATCATGAAGCCGTCCCCCATGGACATTCAGGACATGTATCTGGAAAGTCTTAAAAGCTTTGGCATCGACCCGCTGGAGCACGACATCAGGTTTGTTGAGGATGACTGGGAATCGCCGACGCTGGGTGCCTGGGGGCTTGGCTGGGAAGTGTGGCTTGACGGCATGGAAATTACCCAGTTCACCTATTTTCAGCAGGCAGGCGGCATCGACCTGAAGCCCGTCTCTGTTGAGATCACCTATGGCATTGAACGGATTGCCATGTACCTGCAGGGAATTGATAATGTCTATGACCTTGCGTGGACAAAAGGGATCACCTATGGTGATGTCCATCACCGCGGGGAGGTTGAATTCTCACGCTATAACTTTGAGGAGTCAGATCCGGACATGCTGTTTAACCTTTTCAGCATGTATGAAAAAGAATCAAACCGGGTTATCCAGAAGGGTTTGATTCTGCCGGCGTATGATTACTGTCTAAAATGCTCCCATACCTTTAATCTCCTGCAGGCACGCGGTGCAATCAGCATCACGGAGCGAACCGGCTACATTGCCCGGGTGAGGAATCTTGCCAGAGCAGTTGCCGAGGCTTATCTGAAGCAGCGGGAGGATATGGGTTTCCCGCTCTTAAAAAAATAGTTGGGGAGTCAGGGTGTTAAAGAGTTGCGGAGTTACCATGTACCACTCCGCAACCCGTGAACTTTAGAACTCCTGAACTCAGGGATTAGACTAATGGATACCAGGGAATTGTTGCTTGAGATAGGTACCGAAGAAATACCTGCTGCGTTTCTCCCTGATGCGCTCGCAGCGCTGAAGGCCCTTGCAGAAAAAACATTTCAGGATCAGCGGATCGGTTTTAAGGAAATTAAAACCCTGGGGACTCCACGCCGCCTGGCGCTTCTGGCAGAAGGTGTCTCTGTTGCGCAGGAAGAGCTGGTGGTGACCAAACTTGGCCCGGCACAATCTATCGCCTTTGATAAAGACGGGAACCCGACAAAGGCTGCTATTGGATTTGCCAAAGGACAGGGCATTGATGTCGCTGCAATGACCACGGTGCGGACCGACAAGGGCGCGTATATCTGCGCTCAGCGAAAAGAAAAAAGCGAGCAGACCGCAGCGCTTCTTCCCCGCATCCTGCCTGACATTATGCTCTCCATTCCGTTCCGCAAGTCCATGCGCTGGCATGACCTTGACCTGCGTTTTGCCCGGCCCATCCACTGGATACTGGCGCTGTTTGGCGGAGAAATAGTCAGCTTCACCATGGGCAACATTCAATCCGGCGCTATAACCTATGGACACCGGTTCATGGCTCCTCACCCCCTAAAGGTAACCGGGATTGCTTCCTATCTCGAACGCCTCTCCGGCGCTTTTGTTTTAGCGGATCCTCAGACCCGCAGGGAAACCATCATTACCGAAATCAGAAGCATTGCCGCCTCGGTAAACGGCATCCCGGATGAGGACGCACGCCTTCTTGAAGAAGTGAGTAATCTCATTGAATACTGCGCTCCGGTGCTGTGCCGGTTTGAGGATGAATTTTTAAAGCTTCCCCCGGAGCTCCTGGTAACCACCATGAAAAAGCACCAGAAATACTTCCCGGTTCTTGACCGTCAGGGATGTCCCCTTCCCTTTTTCATTGCTATCAACAACACAAAGCCCAAAGACCCGCAGGTTGTGGCTCGCGGGCATGAGCGGGTGCTTCGCGCCAGGCTTTCTGATGCCCGTTTCTTTTACACAGAAGACCAGAAGAAATCGCTTGACACAATGACCGAACGGCTGAAGGGCGTTGTGTTCCAGGCAAAACTTGGCACCTCCTATGAGAAGGTCAAACGCTTTCAGGAGCTTGCCCTGTTTTTAACCGGGACTTTTTTAAATCCGGCGCTGCTGCCAAAGGTCGAGCGCGCCGCCTATCTGTGCAAGGCTGACCTGGTGTCTGAAATGGTGGGAGAGTTCCCGGAGCTTCAGGGAATCATGGGGCGGGAATACGCGCGCATTGCAGGAGAAGATGCAGAGGTCGCCAGCGCACTGTATGAACACTATCTGCCCCGATTCGCCGAAGACAGCCTGCCGTCATCAGATGTGGGTGCCATGGTGGGCATATCCGATAAGCTCGACACGATCGCGGGATGCTTTGGCGTGGGCCTTATTCCAACCGGCACTGCAGACCCCTATGCGCTGCGGCGCCAGTGTCTGGGAATCATTAATATAATTCTTGCAAAACAGTATGCCATCTCGCTTGCCGGGGCGGTCAGGAAATCCATCTCGCTGTTACAGGAAAAGCTCACCCGCCCTGCAGAGGAAGTGCTGAGTGATGTCCTCACGTTCTTTGCAATACGCTTCGACAATCTCCTCACCTCCCAGGGGTGCCTTCCTGATGCTGTTGATGCGGTTGTGTCACAGGGGATAGATGATGTTGTGGATATGAAGAAACGTATAGAGGCCTTGCAGCAGGTCAGGCAGGAACCGGATTTTGAGCCGCTGGTAATCGCCTTCAAGCGGGTGATGAACATACGTGCCGGAGCGGTCTCCGCAACGGTTAACCCTTCCCTGTTTGAAGATCAGGCAGAGAGCGCTCTGCATCAGAAATATCTGACGCTGTGCGAGCAGGTGCAAGCCCTCATGATCCGGAAAGACTACCTCTCTGCGCTCAAGCTTATTGCAACACTGCGCATTGAAGTGGATGCGTTCTTTGACCGGGTGATGGTGATGACTGATAAGGAAGCACTTCGCACAAACCGCCTGGCGCTTCTGCATGAAGTCAGTTCGCTGTTTGTGAGCTTTGCTGACTTTACCAAATTATCTTCAGGGTAACCGATAAAACTCTAAATTAGAAATACTGCATTCTAAACAATTTTTGGTAATAAGTTCAAATTTCAAAACCCCAATGACAAATGAAATCAAAATGTCAAATATCGCCCCCCTTTTTCATTTGAAGTTTGACATTCGTTTGACATTTGAACTTTGGCATTTGTAATTTTAAATTGTTTTAGGATTTAGGGTTTCTTTATCTGTTGTAGTTCAGTATTGACAATAGGTTATTAAAGAGGAGGAATAATTGTATGGCACCAAAGTATGTATACTTTTTCGGGGGAAGAAAAACTGAAGGCAAGGCTGCAATGAAAGAGCTCCTGGGCGGCAAGGGAGCAAATCTTGCCGAGATGACCAATCTCGGGATGCCGGTCCCTGCCGGATTTACCATAACCACCAAAGCCTGCCAGCTCTACTATGAGAATAACCGGAAGTGGCCGCAGGGATTAAAAGAGCAGGTGCTGGCAAACCTGAAAAAACTTGAAGGAGTCATGAATGCCCAGTTAGGCAACCCCCTGAAGACGCTCCTGGTTTCCGTCCGCTCGGGTGCTGCATCTTCAATGCCCGGCATGATGGACACCATCCTCAACCTGGGCCTTAATGAGACGGTCATTGAAGGGCTCACGAAAAAGACCGGGAATGCGCGGTTTGCCTGGGACGCCTACCGCCGCTTCATGCAGATGTTCGGAGATGTGGTCATGGGCGTGCCCCACGATGCGTTTGAGCATGTGCTGGAGGAAAAGAAGCGGTCGATCAACGCACAGCTTGACACTGATCTGTCAACCGCTGATCTCAAAGACATCGTGGCGCAGTACAAGGCTGTGTATAAAAAACATACCCGCGAAGACTTCCCCGTCGATCCGTGGCAGCAGCTCATTAAATCAATTAACGCCGTATTTGAATCATGGAATAACGAGCGTGCCATCACCTACCGCAGGCTTAACGATATCAAGGGGCTGCTGGGCACCGCGGTGAATATTCAGGCAATGGTGTTCGGCAATATGGGCGAAAGCTCCGGCACCGGCGTGTGTTTCAGCAGGAATCCATCCACCGGAGAAAACAAATTCTATGGCGAGTATCTTATGAACGCCCAGGGCGAAGACGTGGTGGCCGGCATCAGGACACCTCAGCCCATAACAACCCTTGGTAAAAAGAATACGCAGGCCTATACCAGACTGCTTGCTCTAAAAAACAGACTGGAAAAGCACTACCGGGATATGCAGGACATGGAGTTTACCATTCAGGAAGGTGCGCTCTATATGCTGCAGACCCGCTCAGGAAAGCGTACTGCAGCGGCTGCAGTACAGATTGCTGTTGACATGGTAAAAGAGAAGCGCATCTCCAGGGAGGAAGCGCTCATGCGGATCGAGCCGGAGCAGCTCAATCAGCTTCTCCATCCCAATTTTGACCCGCAGGCAGAAAAAAGTGCCGCTACCCTTGCCAGGGGGCTTCCCGCTTCCCCCGGTGCAGCAACCGGCAGGGTTGTGTTCAGTGCCGAAGATGCAGAGTCCTGGGCAAAGAGAGGCGAAAAAGTTATCCTTACCCGCATCGAAACCTCACCCGAGGATATCGGCGGGATGAATGTGGCTGCGGGCGTATTAACCTCACGCGGCGGCATGACCTCCCATGCTGCGGTGGTGGCGCGGGGCATGGGCACGTGCTGCGTTGCCGGCGTCGGCGCGCTGGTCATAGATTACCGGCAGAAAACCTGTACCGTTGGCAGCACGGTTATTAAAGAGGGAGACTACATCTCTCTTAACGGGTCAACCGGCACTGTCTATGCCGGCCGGATTAAAACCGTAGAGCCGGAACTGTCCGGAAGCTTTTCAATCCTCATGAAGTGGGCTGATGCGGTGCGCACGCTTGGCGTCAGAACCAATGCAGATATTCCCCGTGATGCAGTGATGGCGGTAAAGTTTGGCGCTGAAGGCATCGGGCTGTGCCGCACCGAGCACATGTTCTTTGAGGGAGACCGTATCATCTCAGTGCGCAAGATGATTCTGGCAGACGATAAGGCCGGGAGAGAGTCAGCACTGAAGGAGCTCCTGCCCATCCAGCGGAAGGATTTTGAGGGACTGTTCACGGCGATGAAGGGGCGCCCGGTTACTATCCGCCTGATTGATCCGCCGCTCCATGAGTTCCTCCCCGCAGATGATACATCACAGATGGAGATGGCGGAAGTCCTAAGCATTTCGACGCAGAAGGTAAAGGCCAAGGTTGCCGAGCTGCACGAATTCAATCCCATGCTCGGACACCGCGGCTGCCGCCTGGGGATTACCTATCCGGAAATTATTCAAATGCAGACACGGGCAATCATGGAAGCAGCAATCAACGTAAAGAAGGCTGGCGTTAAAGTTCATCCGGAAATCATGGTGCCGCTGGTAGGCGAAACCGGGGAAATAAAAATTTGCAAGCAGGTGATCGAGGAGACCATTGCAAAAGTTTTCAAAGAACGGAAAACAAAGATTCCCTATATGATCGGAACCATGATTGAGGTTCCCCGCGCCGCACTCATTGCCGACAAGATTGCCGAAGATGCAGAATTCTTCTCATTCGGCACCAATGATCTTACCCAGATGACGTGCGGTTTCAGCCGCGATGATGCAGGCCGGTTCCTGAAAGAATATATCGAAAAGGGCATATTTGAAAAAGACCCGTTCCAGGTGCTTGACCAGGAAGGTGTTGGAGAACTGGTAATCATGGGAATAAAGAAGGGGCGCTCAATGCGCAAGGATCTGGAAGTGGGAATCTGCGGGGAGCATGGCGGCGAACCAAAGTCCATTGATTTCTGTCACCGGGTCGGCATGAACTATGTGAGCTGCTCCCCCTACCGGGTACCCATAGCGCGCCTTGCCGCAGCCCAGGCAGTGATCAGGGCCAAAGGCAAAGTAAAGTTCACCCTGGATAAGTAAGCATGAGGAGATTATAAAATATGACAACCAAAATATTTGTTTACTATCAGGAAGACAACATGTGGATTGGCTGGCTGGAGGAGTTTCCTGACTATCGGACCCAGGGCGAAACTTTGGAAGAACTCGAGGGAAACTTAAGAGATATTTATATGGAATTGATAAGCGGTAGCATTCCCAGTGTTCACCATGTCGGGGAGCTTGCAGTGGGATGACTTATCAAACGCATCGAAGAGATGGGCTGCATCCTCATTCGTCACGGAGGGAAACACGACTGGTATCAGAATCCTTTAACAAAGCTGGCCCAGCCAATTCCCCGTCACACTGAAATCAAAGAGAGCTTAGCCAAACATATTGTAAAAATGCTCAAGGCATGGTTTTTCGCTACACGTTTATTAACTGCCAGGGCGAAGTGGAGCTTGATTTTGAGCTGGGGTGCAGCGCAGGAGAATAAATGAAATGCAGAACCCCCAGGGTGTTACCGGGTTTTCTGATAATAACGTCCTTGATATTTTATTTAAAATGTAATACCGATGTAGTATTGTCATCACCGAATAATAGGTGAAGTTCTGCATTCCGAAAAAGTGTATCCTTTAATAGTTGCATAGGGTAATCGTCGGCGGCCACATAATTTTGAACTGACAATATTCAATGCTGCTATGCCGCTTTTATGCTTTTGATGGGGGCTTGGATGAAAGAAAGAAATAAAACTGCTTTGACAGAAGCAATAATTAAAAAAATCTTAAAACAGCATAATGCGTTGTTGAAAAGATATACGGTTAAAAAAATCGGTCTGTTTGGCTCATTTGTCAGGAAAACGCAAACGAAACGCAGCGATGTGGATTTTCTGGTCGAGTTTGAGAAGCCGACGTTTGATAACTTTATGGAACTTGCTTTTTCACTCGAAAAGCTGTTAGGAAAAAAAGTTGATCTGGTTACCAATGGCAGCCTAAGTCCTTACATTCGGTCTTACGTAGAAAAAGAGGTTAGATGGTGTGAAGTCTGAAGAAGTATTTTTGAAACACATGCTTGAGGAAATTAATTTCCTGATAAAGCAAACTGAGGGAATATCCTTTGATACATTTATGGCAGATGAACTGCTCAGGAGGGCATCTGCGCGAAGCCTTGAGATTATCGGTGAGGCTGTAAAAAATATCAGTACAGATTTTAAAAAGCGGCATGCAGGTATAGAATGGAAGAAACTTGCTGGCTTAAGAGATAAAATTATTCACGGATATTTTGGAGTCAATTGGGACATTGTCTGGGATGTGATAAAGAACAAAATGCCAGAGCTTAAACAAGGTATCCAGAATATGA
>CAIYCZ010000125.1 GCA_903924805.1 uncultured delta proteobacterium
CCACTCACCGTATGCATCCTTTTCCAGGATCGCCTCTGCAGCCGCAGATGAACTTGCTTCAGCCTGATAAACGGTTTCCCGGTGAACCCGCTCATTGCCTGCAATATCTACTTCCATGGTACAGGTCGACATTGCAGCCATGCCGATAAATATACAGATGGTGAGCATAAATATTGCTAACACCAAGACGAAACCTTTCTCGTTATGCTGTATTAATGCTTGCTGTTCCATGCGTGCCTCCTGTAAGTATCTGTTGCCGGCAGTACTGTACCTCTGACCGGTTTTACATGTGTGATGAAACCATGAACCGGAATACAATGGGCTTGTTCATTATCGCGCTGTCCGACCCGTCAGAAGTCTCAAGTTTTTTTATTGATATCTGTGTTTCAATTTCCACCGTTGTGGTATTGAGAACCGGGGCGTTGGCAGTTACCCGCCAGATCATGCTGCAACCATTGTCCAGCGGTTTTGGCAGCTGGCTTTCAGTGAACGTTCCTAAACCCCACTGCTGAAATGCTGCGATTAAGCCTGCGCTGGTATCGGGCACCTGTCGTTCAGTTGGAAGAGAGTCATCATCGCTTATGTCCACGGCTGCAACCTTTTCATAGGGCTGAAGCATGAGCCATTCCATCCAGCGCTCTCCAACAGCACCCCCTTCTGTATATTTTCCGGCAAACAGATTGCCCTGCATGGCTTTGGACTGCATACCGGCAACACCCAGAAGACCAAGCGTTAAAATAACAATTGCAATCATTACTTCGACAATGGTAAAGCCAAACTCTCTCTGTTTCACCATCCCTGAAACTCCTCAATTAACAGCGAGGTTACGGCATTTAATGCAGGTCACAAGCAGCCTGCGCTGGTAATTGTCATTAAATGGACCCCACAGCTTCTTGCCTTCTCCTGTTTCGTGATTCGGGTTTGAAGCAGGGAAATATACAGCTGTATTTTTAAACCCTTTTATTTGATTTCCTGTCCTTATAAGCAGCGACACATCTACTGACCGTATATCAGCAGGGCTTGCCGGGCTGAATGACGCACTCCCATCAGCAAGATGATAATAAAACTCTACGGCCTCTACATTATCAGCTGCCGGATCCAGACCGCCAGTGTCCGGGGGGATACCTGTTTGTCTTCCTAAACCGCACGGGAAGCCATTAGCAATCCCATCCCGGGCGGTATCATTTATCTCATTATTCCCGTCGTTTGTTAGTGCATACCGTATATGTTCATTGTTTTGAATTACACCGTCTCCATTTTCATCGCGCGCAAATCGGAATTCTGCAACCCTTGCAATATTGTTTATATTAGTAACAGCCGTAGCCTTTTCGCTTGGGTCAAAGCCTGCCATCTTTATATCCTGCGCTAGCAAAAACAGTGCTGACCTAATGTTTTGTTGCATATCAGCAACCTGTTCCTGGGTAATATAGGAATTTTGCTGATGCTGGTATGCGGCATAAATAACCCCGGAGACTATACTGAAAATTGCAACAGCAATCATTAATTCTGTAAGGGTAAAGCCCTGGGATCGCATGTGAGCCGAACGTATCTTCTCCATAATTTTTCAGTTCCTGTCTTTCAAAATATGACCTTTAAATACTACTATATCAGCTCGTTGCCTGTTTTATTTCCATTGTGTACCTGTCCATGATTTCAAAACAATCCGTCCCGAAGATAAGGCTCCTATGGCAAACGTTTGACCTTTGCTGTTCTGGAGATAAACATATCCCACGCTACTCAATCCCTGGTTACTAACCATAGACACATTACTCGAAAATGATATGCCATCTGATGGCAAGGATTCAGGGGGATCATCTGCGCTCGATGTTGCATTTCCCGCACCGAATGAAATATCCTCTGGCAAAGCTATTGGATCATTTTCTTCAATTGTGTATGTCTTTTGCTCGCTATTAAAATTTATAGCCAGGTTCCTGTTTTGCTTTATTGCCATCCAGCGCACTTTCCTCATGGTTGAGCAGAGATCTACGGCTGCATTTCTCAGCCGATAACCGGGAAGTGCGCTGACTATAGTGGGCACCGCAACAGCCCCTAATATGGCAACAATGCTGATAACAACCATCAATTCTGAAAGAGTAAAACCATGCTCCTGTGCATTACCTTGCGTAATCCTTTTAATCTTCAAATTTTTAAGGTTTTTTTTATCAGCCTGCTTCATCTCTTTTTTTCTCCCATAACCTAATTACTTGGAACTGAAGTAAAAACTAAAATGCAGGGAAAC
>CAIYCZ010000126.1 GCA_903924805.1 uncultured delta proteobacterium
AAGCACGATGGGATCAAACATCGCGCTGCCGTTTGAGCTGGCAATACCTGCCAGCCCGTCGAGCCGGGCAAGGGGCATTTTTGCAAGACCTGCACCGAGTCCCTGCTGGCTGCTGCTGAGCACCTGCTGAATGAGCTGGTATGCAGCGATGGGAATAATCCCGAACACAAGACACAGGGCGGCAAGCACCAGCTGGGGAATCTGCATAATCCAGCCGACCTCAAGCATTGGTTTGTGTGCCGCTTTCTCCGCAACCAGCGCACTGGTCCTTGACAGAAAGCTGACCCCGAAGAACTTCATAAACGAGGCAAGGGTCACCGCGCTGGTCAGAATTGCAAACAGTGCGCACACCCCCAAATATTTAGCGGTGCCGCTTCCCATGATGGTAGAGACGTAGATGCTCCACTTGCTGGCAAATCCGTTGAACAGCGGAACGCCCGCTATTGAAAAAGAGGCAATCAGCGTCATGATCGCTGTTACCGGCATATATTTTATGAGCCCGCCCAGCTTGTTGAGATCCTGCGTGCCGGTTGCATACAGCATCGAGCCGGCATTCAGGAACAGCAGGCTTTTAAACATGCCGTGGTTGATAGTGTGGAACAGTGCCCCATAGAAGCCGATCGCTGCAAGCCCCAGAACCATCTCGTCCTGCATGCCGGTGCGGATGAGAGCGACGCAGGCGCCCAGCCCCAGCAGGATATAGCCAATCTGGCCGATGCTGTGAAACGCAAGCAGACGCTTTGTCTGTTCCTGCTTGAGCGCCTGCATGGTGCCGATGAAGAGGGTAATGGTTCCGAGAACTGCTATAACCAGTCCCCACGCTGCGCTCGGGTATAAGTCGCTGGCGCTCTCGGGAATCAGCCACAGAAACGACCGCATCAGCCCGTATATGCCGGTTTTAATCATAACCCCCGAGAGCAGCGAGCTCACCGGAGACGGTGCTGCAGGGTGCGCATCAGGCAGCCACATCTGGCCAAACGGCCACATACCGGCCTTTATGCCAAAGCCGATTAAAAATAAAAGAAACGCCACCACCACCATGCCGCCCCCGCTCTGGAGGAGCGCCGGCAGCCCGTGGCTGATGGCATCAAAATCGTATTTCTGCAGGGTTTCGCTGCCGATCGTTAGCGGTTCCTGCGCGAGCATGCCCGAAGCGACCATTATCAGCACGCAGGCAATCTGCATCATGATGAGATACTTGTTGGCGGCCCGTACATTCTCCCGCTTTTTGTATTCATAGCGTACCAGCGCATAGGAGGTAAGGGTCATGAGCTGCCAGAAAACAAAAAAGAACACCATCATGTCCGTGATGGAGACAATGCCATACATGCCGGCTACAAACAGCAGGAAATAGGGGTAATATCTGCCGACCCCGTAGTCTTTATAGTGCTCCATGTAGCCTATGGAAAAAAATGCTGAAAGCACTGAAATAGTGGCAATGAGGCCCAGGAATATGGCGCTCAGGCCGTCCACGTAAATCCGCAGCGCTGAGCCGAGTGCAGGAAGGGCAATGACCGTCAATGCCTCACCCGGTCCCGCCAGGAGGGTGTTGCTGGCTGCATAGAGGGTAAGAAAGCTTGCAATGGCTGTAGCCAGAAAGGAAAGCCAGCCGGCAGCGGACTTGTTTTTAGAAAACAGAAGCGTTATGCATGCACCGCATGCGCAGACTATGATGGCATAAAGTATGGCGTAAGCTGCAGTCATCGTATCTTAATCCTCACCGTTAATTCAATGTTGTTTCGCCAGTAACAGCGGCAATAAAACCCTTGTTTTTCACCCTTGGAATTAATTGTGCATGAATAGATTAACAAAACGTGTAGTTGTGATGCAATTAGTTTTTTGCAATAATTGCGCCACACACAAAACATAGGGACCGTCACCTGATCTCACGGGTAACGGCGGCCCATTATGAATCCTTCTTAATCAGCCATGATTGCTGCAATGCGGCTATTTATCATTGCAAAAAAATATATAATCCGCAAGGAAAGAACCTCAGACAGTCCCCGCAGCAAGGGTCTTTATGATGGATTCTATTGGTCATAAAAATACAAAGCATTGTCAAAATGGCATGATTTGCAGGGACGGATGTATTTCCGTAGCATCTGGCATGTCCCGGTTTTCTGACTTATTTTGAAGAAATATAATGTAGTTAACGCTTAATCTGACAAAATGACAGGCAGCGGCTTGTATAGTATGGGAATTTGGCAGGCTGCAGGAAAAAATCTTTGCACCGCAGTCATTCAGGCCATTTTAAAATAAAATACTATAGTGAGAAATAAATGTGCTGCGGTATGATAGAGGACAGGGGAGAAAGCGGTTTTTATTTTACGAGGAAATATAATCTGGAACTGGAGGAAAACAGGAACAGAAGTTTAGCTTTTGTTTTTTCAAGTTCCTGATTAATGAATTTTAAATGTATGGATGGATGCTCAGGAGAAAGCCGTATTGATAAGCGGGGAATGAGCATCCAGTATTTCACAACGGCTGGGGAGAAGAGAGCAGGATGAAAACGCTTCGCATTTTAGTGGTTGAAGATGAATACGGCATGCGGCTGGCAATTGCCCGGGCACTGCGTAACTACAGCCTGCGCCTGCCGGATGTTGAGGATGAGATAGGATTCACCATCGATCAGGCTGAGGGTGCGGAACAGGCTCTGGCCATGATTAACGAACATTCGCCGGATCTGCTGCTGCTTGATTACAAGCTTCCCGGGATGAGCGGCCTTGACCTGCTTGGCAAACTGTCGTCCCGGCAGGTAGATATGCTGACCATCATGATTACGGCGTATGCCTCCATTGAGACGGCGGTTACCGCTACCAAGCGCGGGGCGTTTGATTTTCTTGCCAAGCCGTTTACCCCCGTGGAGCTGAAAGAAACCATTTACAAGGCAACCAAGCATCTTGTTTTTATCCGCGAGGCGCACAAGCTGTCTGAGGAAAAACGCAAGGTGCGGTTTCAGTTTATTACCGTGCTGGCCCACGAGATGAAGGCGCCTCTGGCAGCCCTGGACGGGTACCTGCAGATTATGAAAGAGCGCGCAGCAGGAGACAAGCCGGAGGTGTATGATCACATGGTAGAACGCTGCCTCACCCGGGTGATGGGCATGCGCAAGATGATTGCCGACCTGCTCGATTTGACGTGCATTGAGTCAGGGGAACGGAACCGCGAACTCGCGGAGGTGGATGTCCGCGAGGTGGCACAGGCTGCCATTGATACGGTTATGCCCGAAGCCATGCAGCGCAGCATCTCGATTGCTCTTGATGCCAGTGCTCAGGTGTGCATGCAGGCCGACCGCAGCGAGATCGAGATAATCATGAATAACCTCGTAACCAATGCGGTCAAATACAACCGGGACGGCGGTTCGGTGGATGTCAGGCTGCGGGCAGACGACGGGAAGGTGACGGTCTCCGTGCGCGATACGGGGATTGGCATGGCCAGGGAAGAGGCAGAGCGGCTGTTCAAGGATTTTGTCCGCATTAAAAATGAAAAGACGCGAAATATCCTGGGCAGCGGCCTGGGGCTTTCCACGGTTAAAAAAATAGCGTTGCTGTATGGCGGCGAGGTGACGGTTGAGAGCGAGCCTGATGCGGGGAGCACCTTCACAGTGACGCTCAATACGATTACATCAGAGGAAGAGACTGCTGTTAAGAATGCGGCAGCGTGAGCAGGGATTAGGGGCCGGGGGTTAGGGAATCGGAAATTTTGTTCACTGCATTGAATGCGTTGCGTTAAAATCCCCTCTAACTCCCCTTTAAAAAGGGGAGAATTTTCTTCCCCCTTTACTAAAGGGGGATTGAGGGGGATTTTTTTATAGCCTTGTTTATATTCTGAGAGATACATTCTCAGATATATCTGCGTTAGAATCCAGCCCCTGATCACGGTTTGCAGGTTTTACACACCTCAAGCTCTTCCCGGGGAATATTACATTTCTCAACCATGAAGTCAATCTGCACCTGAGGCAGGAACGGCCTGCCGCATGATTTACACTCAGCCATGCGGAACGTCTGCTTCCAGTTGTGCATGATGCGCTGGGTTCCCATCACAGAGCCGCCGTCCGGAGAGTGGGACGGGGCGTCCTTCACATCTTCCATGGTTATAATCCCGGTAGGACAGATATACACGCAGGAGCCGCAGCCGATGCACTGCCTGGCAGGGTCAAAGAAGGGTGGTGCAACTTCGCGGCTCACCCCGCGGCCGGCAAATCCGATTGCCTCGACTCCGACCACCTCCCGGCACACGCGGATACACTGGCCGCACAGGATGCAGAAGTTATTGTCCTTTTTGAAGCGCGGCTCGGTAATGCCCAGCTCCTGAGCACGCTCTTTTATAACCGTAACATTCGGGCATCGGGCAAGCAGCAGCTCAATCACCAGCCGCCTCACCGCAAGCACCCGCTCCGTATCAGTCCTGACCACCATGCCGTCCTCAACAGGATAGTTGCACGACGTGACAATGCGGGTCCGTTTACCCTTCTGCATCTCAACAACACACAGCCGGCAGGCACCATAGGACTGGAGCGCCTCATGATGGCACAGCGTTGGTATGTTGATATCCATGTCGCGTGCAACCTGCAGGATGGTTGTGCTGCTTTCAGCTTCAGCCTGGATGCCGTCAATGGTAAAGGTGATCATGGGTTAATTTCCCCTGTTGCATTTTTTAGATTAGTTATGTATTAAAATTCCACCGGTTAACTGCTCCGCTACGGTATAATTTAAAATGGTGGTTATGTCAATTTTAAATTATACAAGAGTGGTTACAGAATACACGGATATTAAGGGTACAAAGATACAGGGTTCAAGTTGTCAAGTGAACTACTTAAATAAACACTTAAACTTGGAACCTGGAACCTTAAACTTGAAACCTTAAATCTTGAATCCTGGAACCCTTGGCCCCTCGAACCCTGTATAAATTGAGAAGGTCTTAAAAAGGTTTTTATGAAGCGGCGTGTCACTCAGAACAGTTTTGACGAGCTTGAAGCAGCAGAACTTTTCTGCCCGAAATGCAGGCGGGCTGTTCCGGTTCGAAAAAAGCTGCTCCTGGCACTGCCTGAAGGTGATAAATATGACTACCTGTGTGTATACTGCGGCACTTCTGCGGGAACAAAAACGGTATCCGCCGGGGATACCAGGAGGATCATACTATAATAAGTAATCAGGTAAAAATTTGACTTTACCGGGGATACTTGATAGAAAAACTATAGCCACAGAGGACACAGAAAAAAGGGTTCAGGGTTTAAAGT
>CAIYCZ010000127.1 GCA_903924805.1 uncultured delta proteobacterium
AATAGGCCACACTGGTGCGTATCAGACAACTCTTATTAATTAACATCCTACTGATGATTTCTCTTCCGCTTCTGTTATCCTGCGGGAAAAAGGGGAATCCCGTTGCCCCCAGGGCATTCGGGCCGCAGGCCGTAAAACGATTCCAGGCCGCTGCCCGCTCCGGGGGAATCATGCTCATGTGGAAGCCCCCCACCAGAAATACTGACACGATGCCCCTTCTGGACCTGGAGAGCTTTAAGATTTTCCGCGAGGAAGTGCGTTTTGAAGACCGCTGCCGGAGCTGCCCGAAAAATTTTGTCACGCTGTTTGAATATGCGTATAAGGGCCCCCGGGGTAAAGTTCCTGAACGGGAACTGTTTCTCTATACTGACCGGGACATCAAGCCCCGGCATGTATACAGCTATAAAATCGAGTGCCTGAATGAGGGCGGGATGCTGGGTGCTGCTTCAAACATTGTCACGGTATTCTGGGACGTGCCCCCTTCCCCGCCCACATCTCTGAACGTTGCGCGCAAGGGACGCTATAGTGTGCTTGCCTGGGAAAGTCCCGCACTATTGGAGGACGGAACCCCTCCTGCTGAAATTGCCGGTTTCAACATATACCGGAGTTTGCGGCAGGGAGTATATGAAAACGCACCGCTGAACGCGGAACCGCTTGCTGAAACAACCTTTCAGGACATGCCGGAGACCTACGACCAGACCTACTTCTATACGGTGCGCACCGTCAGGAAGGTAATTGACTCTTTTATCGAAAGCGCTCCATCTGCGGAGAACTCGCTGCTCTTTTCTGACATAACAGCGCCAAGCGCCCCCCAGGGGCTCACGGCCATTCCTTCCCGGGAGGGAATGATTCTGAAGTGGGTGGCGAAATCTGAACGGGGTGTTGCCGGCTACCATGTATACCGCAAAGAACCGGGGGGCAGGGACTTCATCCGTATCAACCGGGAGCTGATTCAGGAAAATTCCTGGGTTGACACTTCCGCACACACTGGCAAACAATATATATATGCCGTTACCGCGGTGGATGAGTCGCTGCTGCACAACGAAAGCCCGCTTGCGGAGCCGGTTACCATTCTGCATCTGCCGTAATAATTAAAGGAATGTCAAATTTTGCGATGCCAAACTATTGGGCTTAGTCATTTTGGCTTTGACATTTATTTGACATTTGAACTTTGATATTTGTCATTCCCTTGATGAACTTTGACATTTGTCATTTACTCTAAGGAAATAGAGTATGCACGATTTCCAGTACCGGAAAAATGATCTCTGCTGCGAGCAGGTGCCGGTTGATAAAATTGCTGCTGCTGTGGGCACGCCGTTTTACCTGTACAGTCAGAGCGCCCTGGAAAGCCATTTTGCCGCATTTGACAGCGCCTTCAAGCAGATTCAGCATCTTACCTGCTATTCGGTTAAGGCAAATTCAAACATATCTATTCTGAAGATTTTTGCCCGGCATGGCGCGGGAGCAGATGTGGTTTCGGGCGGCGAGCTGTTCCGCTCCCTGAAAGCAGGTGTTTCCCCTGACCGGATTGTCTATTCCGGTGTGGGCAAGCTGGCGCAGGAGATCGAGTACGCCATTGATGCGGGTATCCTGATGTTCAACGTGGAATCGCCCCAGGAGCTTGATCTCATCAGCACGCTTGCTGGGAAAAAGAAGAAGAATGCGCGCATATCCCTCAGGGTTAACCCGGATATAAATCCCGGCACCCACCCCTATATTTCTACCGGGCTTAAAGAAAATAAATTCGGCATCAACCTGCATGATGCACTGCAGGAATATACAAGGGCTCAGCAGAAAAAACATATTGACATCATTGGCATTGCGTGTCATATCGGCTCTCAAATTATTGATGTAGGGCCGTTTGTCGAAGCCCTGCAGACGCTTAAATATCTGGTTAAGAAGCTCAACAGACGCGGAACGGAAATAAAATATCTTGATCTCGGCGGCGGTCTGGGGATTACCTATGAGAAAGAAAACCCGCCCCATCCCCGGCAGTATGCTCAGGCGCTCATACAGGAGCTTGACCGGCTGCCCGTTACGCTCATCCTCGAGCCGGGACGGGTGCTGGTGGGCAACGCGGGCATTCTGGTCACCCAGGTTCTCTACACCAAGCAGTCGGGCAGGAAACATTTTATAGTTGTAGACGCCGGCATGAATGACCTGATACGGCCAAGCCTGTACGGGTCATATCAGGGTATCCAGCCGGTAAAGAAAAAAACCGGCACAACAGTAGTCGCTGACATTGTGGGGCCCATCTGCGAGTCGGGAGACTTTATAGCAAAAAAAAGAAAAGTGACGGCATGTGCTCCCGGAGACTTGATGGCGGTTATGAGTGCCGGCGCTTACGGGTTCAGCATGTCATCGAATTATAATTCCCGGCCGCGGATACCGGAAGTGCTGGTCTCGGGAGGACATTATTGTATCATCCGCGAGCGCGAATCGTATAACGACCTCATACAGCGTGAAAAAATAGCGGAACATTTGCAGTAAATTATTTTTAAATAACTGAAGGCTGTTGGCTGAAAGCTGATAGCCTCTATGTGTTCAGCAATGAAAATTCCATTCTTCAAGATGAGCGGCTGCGGCAATGATTTTATAATCATAGATAACCGCAGCAGCCTGTTGGGGACACTGCCGGTCCGTGCATTTGTGCAGGCGCTGTGCCGGCGCACGGTCTCTGTCGGTGCTGATGGGCTCATACTGATTGAGAAACCCCAAGGAGGGGTATGTGATTTCTCCTGGCGGTTTTTCAACTCCGATGGCAGCGAAGCGGAAATGTGCGGTAACGGCGGCCGCTGTGCAGCACGGTATGCGGTCCTGAAAGGAATTGCCGGCAGCCGGCTATCATTTGAAACACTGGCAGGAATCATTCATGCCGAGGTTACTAACAGCCTGGTCAAAATCGAGCTCCCGTCGCCCGGACCACCAGAAATGAATCTGAGCCTTACCATAGACGGTGAAAGCTATCTTCTGCACTTTATCAATACCGGCGTGCCCCATGTGGTAACCTTTGTCAATGACCTTGACGCACGCAGGGTACGGGAGCACGGCACTGCGATTCGCTTCCACCAGAGGTTCCAGCCGGCAGG
>CAIYCZ010000128.1 GCA_903924805.1 uncultured delta proteobacterium
CTCATTATTAAGAGTGACAAGGAAATTCCAGGCATTATCCATACAAAATGATATTTTATATCGTATACTGCATGCTTTGTTCTTTTGAGGGTCATGCAGCCACTATATCATATCTTGCGTGCTTTCGGCACGAGGGCTTTCATCCCCCCCTATGGTTTTATTTATTTGCTAAACATATTGATAAGCATATTGATAAGCCGCGGTGTAGCCGGCACCGGCCCGTGCATGGTTGAATTGCCATTAAGGTCTATATCCTCAAGTTTATAGTAATAGGTCTTTTTGTTTTTCACCTCTTTATCAACAAACTCATATGATGTGCCCTGGGTTGGCGAACCTTTGGCAGAAACTATGGCGCTGTTGATTTTTGCATAGGCGCCGTCCTCTGATTCTGCACGGTAGATATTAAATCCGGCATTATCAATTTCTGACTCCGTTGCCCAGCTCAGCACAACCGACCATGCTTTTGCGGTTGCTGTAAAAGATGCAAGCGTTATAAGGGTGGGCTTGGGCTCTTCGCAGGCATCTCCAACACCATTGCCATTTGTATCCTCGCCACAGGGAACGAGTGTGACTTCCATTTCGATCACTTTCTGTGGACCGTCCCCCAGCTTAATGGGTTCCTGTATCATCCCCCATGCATATTCACCCTCAGTTGGGAATGGTGGCATTTTTTCCGAATTTAACAAGGTAACGAGCAGATAATAATCACCGATTAGACAATAGTCCCGGTAAAACGAACATCCCGGGACAGTCACCGTTAATGGTTTGTCCACATCTATATCAGGGTCAATGATTTGATCATCGGTGGTGCCACCGTCCGGAGGTCTCCTGGGTGGAAAGCTCCATCCCGTCTCCTCAGGGGCATAGAGAAAGGCCATAATCTGTTTCGGCTTGACTGTGAGCTTCTCAGGTACCTTGATGGTAACTATCACCTGATCACATTGCCAGCAGACGTCTGTAACAGGAGGCGATGGGGTAAAGCCTGTGCTTTCGCACGGCCCCCAGCAGCTGCCGTCATCCGCGCAGGTTTGGGCCCCAGTGGTGGGGGTTAAGTCATCTGGTGCGGACATGACATCGCATGGCCTAGTTTCGCCTGGAGTGCAGGTCTCTGCCGGGCCTTCAGCACATTTGACCGGAGTGGTCGGTCCATTTCGGACGCAGCGCGCATCCGCCAGGCTAAGAATATGGTTGAAAGGGACAGCGCCATTGTCAAACATTACATCTGCAATCCAAACCGGGTCGTCACTGGACAAGGTAGATGAACAGTACTCAAGAGGGTGCCCCTGCGCAGCAGGGTCCGGCTTGTTACATGTTCCGGTGAGCTCAGGTGGCCAGTAACACCCGCCAACTCCCGGGCCGCCAAATTCCGTGCCGCCTTCTTGGCACGCCGGGTTAAGCATGTCTGCCTTGGGGCTGCCATCAGTCAACGGGCAGTCACCATTTGTCTCTGTATCTGGGTTGCCCCTGACAAGGGTTCTCATTTCGTCGATATTTGGCAGTCGCCAGTCATCATAACCGCCCATAACCAGTTCTTCGCAGTAGCGCACTGCATCCGACTGGGTAACCCCTGTGTCCGCAGTGTTATACGCATCTTTCTGCGGGTCCTGCCAGGTAAGGTCTGTATCCGGATCGTTCCAGTACGAATACTTGTTGGTGCAGTTACCCGGCTCCCAGCCAGTTCCGTCCTCCTTGCACACCTGTTCTGTTACTGTGCCATCGGGACAATAGCCCGGCTGTGTCGCCCCGGGTTCACAATACTGTTTTTTGCAGCTGAACCCGTA
>CAIYCZ010000129.1 GCA_903924805.1 uncultured delta proteobacterium
GCACACAAGGATATCCCGCAAATTGCAGCAATTTTACAGATAGCATTTTACGCATCGCACATGGTTCCAGGATATAAAAAACTCACCCAGGATGAGCGGAGAAAGAAGGTTGCAGATGATTATTTTACTGCACTGAGAATTGCAGATGTTATATTCGAAGAAGCTCGGCACAAAAAACTGCCTCCGGATCAGGCACGCATAGTAAAAAAATATATAGACTGATCCCTGCACGAAAAGTAACAGCAGGTTTTAAGGTTACGTAACCCATGAGGACAGTACTGCATGCTGTCCTCATTTTATTTCTATAAAACAGAGCTTGCAGCAATGTATACCAACATACTTTATTTCATCACCGTACTGCTCATATTCTCACTCTATAATCCGCCCGGGCAGGCTATATTTCCATGGTACGAGGATGCTGTATCTATGGCGGTGCTTGGTTTTCTGTTTTATTTCTATAACAGAAAACGATGTGCTGCGTTTGTAAGAACCTGCGAGCATGACAGCTCACGAATAACCACATCTGCCACTACTCATGCACAGCTAATCCACCGCAGCACCATTCTTGCCATTATTCTCTATACCGCATGGATATATGTTTTTGATCTTAAGCTGCTCATTATGCAGATACCGCTGAGCACGGCAAGCACCTTTGTCAGCAACCTTCTTGGTATTGCGCCGTTTTTTTGTTTATTGATTATGGTTTGGTACTGCTCCTTTCCTTCCTACCGTCAATTGTATCACCCGGGAATCAGCCTGCGGTCATATGTACTGTCCCATATACAACTCAACAGTGCTATTGTCATCCCCTGGCTGCTGGTATCACTGGTTCTCGATGTGATGAACTTTTTATCTGCAGATATCTATACTGCCGTTGACCGGTATCCGCTGGCAGGCATAGCGTTTATTGCTGCGCTGCTGGTGCTTACGGGAATATATTTCCCGTACGTCATGATTAAGCTATGGGGGTGCGTGCCGCTCCCTGATGGCGCTTTGCGAAGAAGACTTGAAGACTTTTGCCGGAAGTCAGGCTTTACCTATTCTGATATAATGGTGTGGAATCTTTTTGACGGCAGGCTCATAACCGCAGGCGTGGTGGGATTTGCAAAAAAATTCAGGTATGTCCTGATAAGTCCTGCGCTTCTGCGCATGCTTGATGATGATGAGATTGAGTCAGTCATTGCCCATGAGATAGGACACGTTAAGAACCATCATATGATCTATTATGTTGTTTTTCTTATCGGATACCTGTCGCTGGGCTATGGCGTGTCTGAATTTATTTCATACGAGCTCCTCTCCCGTGACTTTTTTATCAATGTCATTGTCTCTGGGGAAGAATATGCAAACACGATCATATCAATCGTGCTTACCGCACTGCCGCTCATATTTTTCCTGATCTATTTCAGGTTTATTTTCGGGTTTTTTTCGAGAAATTTTGAACGGCAGTCGGATCTGCATGCCCTGAAGCTGACGGGCAGCGGTGCCGGCATCATAACCTCTCTGGGAAAGATAGCCCGTCTCAGCTCACAAAATGCAAATGATCCAAACTGGCACCATTTCGGGATAGGCGAACGGATCCGATTCATGGAAAGCTGCCTGAAGAATCCAGCTTTGATACAGAAGCATGATGCCAGGGTATCTGTCATGGTTTCCATCTATGTCGCCATTCTCATAGTTTTGAGCCTCCTGTCATACGGACAGAACTCTGAGACACTATCCCGGTCACGGGTTTCTTTTATGGAAAAAGTCCTCGAGAAACAGATCGAAAAGCATCCCGAAAATCCGCTGTATCATTTTGCCCTCGGGAATGTATACTATGAGCAGGGTGAATTAAAAAAAGCTGAACGGTTTTACAAGACTGCATTATATTTCAAACCTGACGACCCGGAGGTGCTTAATAATCTTGCCTGGCTCTATGCTACCGCAAAACAGGACAACATGAGAAAACCCGTCGAGGCGCTTGTGCTTGCACGGGAGGCTGCGCGCATTGACCCCAGGCCCCACATACTCGACACCCTCGGGGAAAGCTGTTTTATTAACGGGCTCTATAAAGAAGCTGTTGCTGCGCTTGAACAGGCAGTGGCAAAAAATCCGGACAATGTAGCGTATTATAAAGGCCAGCTGGAAAAGTTTAAAACGTATTTGAAGAAGGAACGTGATAACGATACGCTGCAGGATGAAGAGTCTGAAAAGATTGCAATTTAAGGTACTGTCAAA
>CAIYCZ010000130.1 GCA_903924805.1 uncultured delta proteobacterium
AAAAAGCAGCATCTCTGTGACTACCCGGGGATCCACTCTGGTACTTGCGCTGTTGTCAAAATATATTTTCTGTTCCACCTTATTCTCCCTGATAGAAGATGTCGCCTTCCAGGGGTCTCACAATGCCAAAGTGCTGTTTCCAGCCAATTTCTTTTTTCCCCACACATATGGTGCAGGTGCCGATAGGCGGATTGCCGCGCAAAAAGAGGGGAAATTGAATCTCTTTAGCTTGTTCAATCTTGCGCACGAGCGGGTCTATGCCAATGCCGTAGAGCGCATTTGATTCAACAACATAGATTGATGGTGCGGCCTCAAGAATACGCGCCCTGAACACTTCCCGTTCTGCCTGTGATATCAGATCAATCTTGGTCACGACCGCGATGTCTGCGAGCGAGAGCATGGGGCCGATTTTCCGCGGGAGGTTCATGCCGCTGGTGGCCTCCAGCACCACAATGCCAAGCAACCCTTCCACATACGGAGAGCACCGCAGGCATAGCCCGGCAGTTTCAACCAGCAGCACATCGGCAGACTGATTTGATGCCCATTCTATGGCATCGCCCAGCACCATAACATTGCAGTGGTCAGGGCAGAGTTCCCCGGAATAAACCTTTTTTGCCGGGATGCCGAACTCCCGGGCGAAAATTTCGTCTTCATCCGCATACTGAACATCTATCTTCAGATATGCAAGCTTATGCTTTTTATCCAGCAGTCTTTTAGCCGATTGTTTTAATACCGTTGTTTTGCCAGTTGTCGGCGGCCCAGCACATATTACCAGCTTCATAATTGCTCCTTATCATGAAATATATCCTAATGCTCGCAGGCGATTTTTAAGTATCTCATCGCTCAGCCGTTCACCGATGCGAATACGGTTTCTGAAGTCTAACAACAGATCATCCAGTTTTCGTAATTCTTCAGCCACACCCTTCTCTTCATGTTCCGTTATAATGACGCTTTGCATTGCGCCATTTTTCATAGTAATCCGGAAGTTTGAAAGAAGTGCTATGCGTGGATCGTGGGTGACAAAGATGAAAATTTTCTCATACTGCCGCAACAGCTCCAGAGCTTTTGTCCGATGGATACCGGCGTTTTCAATTTCATCGAGAAGAATTATTGGAGAGTTGCCGATGATTACTGCATCTGCTATCAACAGTGCGCGGGTCTGCCCTCCTGAAAGTTCAGTCATTGCACTCTCTTTGATGATCGGCTCACCAGTCAATTGATTAGCAAACTCCAGTGTCTCCTCTACAATGACCTCACTTTTTCCGGTCTGCCGAATTTTTGCGTGAATCTCCAGAAATACCTTTACCGGTAAATCTGATAAAAAGTTTGTGTGCTGTGATATCAAGGCAATTGGATTTTTCGAGGGGTCATACATAAATTCCTCTGGCCTTGTGATGCCATTGATAAGAACTTTTCGTTTGGAAGGAGTGTTTTCATCTGCAAACAACTCTATATCATTTATAAGGGTGGTCTTTCCACATCCAGTTGGCCCCACAATGCTTACAATATTGCCCATTTCAAGATCCACTTCTGTGACAAGTTCCTTTTTCCCGTCTCTTCCAACTCCACCAATAATAGTTAGCTTTTTTATCTCCATACGCCATACCCTCCATAGATTTATTGTACTGCAGTAAAGCTCCTGGTCTCTTATAAATGTAATATATTGCCCTTTTTATAACAGCCATTAGGCTTATAATGTATCCTATAATACTCTAATAAGAGTGCTATAGGAATACTACAAGAATCCTTTAATGTCAAGCAGTTTATTACTTACTATGATTTAAATATATATTTACTTGAGAAAAATTAAGTTATTACGGTAGAGATACTGGTGTAGCAGTGATTTTTAAAGAGAATGGAGGTTAGCAATTGAGGTATTTGGCAATTTTCGTTTCAAGCAATTGTTGCAGTCAAATTTTCTTTGACATCCCGGGCTCTTTATTGTTTATTTTTCACTATGATTGTTCCGGTACATAAGCCTCATAACAGTAATGCGTCACTATTGTTTCTTTTTATTACGCTGCTTCTGTGTGGCGTGCTTTTGCCGTGTTGCGCCCATGTGCAGAAGCGCACCATGGAGACCACGGCATACTGCGGATGCAGCCAGTGCTGCAGCTGGGAACGGGGGAACTGGAAGTATCTAAAGCTGGATTTCTGGCACCGGTATTATGATGCAGGGCCGGACAAAGGGAAACGCTATCAGGGACACACGGCCAGCGGCAAAGAGCCGCGGGAACCATCCCCCGGCCTGGTTTCGATCGATAGCATAACGCATCCGTGGATGATACCGATGCGCATTATATTCTTCCCTTGGCTGCTGCTTCCCCGTGCCGGCACTATAGCCGCTGATACGCAATACTATCCTTTCGGGACGGTTATGTATGTGCCCGGCTATGGCAGGGGCATAGTGGAGGACCGCGGCTCTGCCATAAAGGGCTCCCAGCGCATAGACCTTTACTTCACATCTCATGGAAAAGCCCGGACGTGGGGACGGCAGAAGCTGCCGGTAAAGATAGAATAGAAAAATAAAAATCATGATGCACGACACAATGCAGGATGCAAGCGGCATGATACATGTTTTCCCGTAGAGACTGCAGGCATGCCAAAAGGATGGGTTGCGATATTGTGATGGTGCAGGTGAAAATAGATTTTACTTGATAAAAATAACTTTTATT
>CAIYCZ010000131.1 GCA_903924805.1 uncultured delta proteobacterium
ACCGCATGATGATACAACAAACGGGCCTGTATTGAAAGCAGCAAAGTTGGCACTGGAGACAGGCAATGTCAATTACGTCCTGATCTGGTTTCCAGAAGAATCCGAGAATAAACTGAAAAACCTTTTTGAGAAGACGTTCTGTGAACGCAGAGCTGGAAAGGATGTGCAAGGCGTCGCCATTGACTGGTATTTCGCGACTTTGAGCCGGCTCCACCGCGACAGAGAGAGAGCGTTATATACCTGCATGAAACCCAATGGACTTGATGTGAGCCCGGTCGTTCCGAAGGCGGAGAGAGCGATCGAGACCGGCGACGCGGAGGAAATAATCGGGGTTGTCCCTAAGACAATGGAAGGTGAATTGAGGCAACACTTTCACTATGTCATGGAGAAGAGGAACTATGATGTTAATAATATTATAGCTGGTCGTGCATACGTCGCAGCGTTTATCGACTTCATTGAATACCTGCACAACCTCAACACAAGCACTTCAGGAGAAGTAGGTCACGCGGAACATTGAAAAAAAGATCACGACGGAAATATTACTAATTATTTTTTATAATGATACTTTTGATTGAACATGGCTGCTGTTGAACCGCAACATATAATCTAACCAATTCCATCTTTTGCCTACCATTACCTGATTAATCTTTTATTTTCCTATAAACAAGGCCAATCCTGTTTTTCATCATAAAATCATTATTAAATCTAATAAAAAATTACCATCCGCCAGAAGAGTGGAAATGATGATATGCGTTATTATCCAAACGGTATTTCCTCCCCCAAATCGGTCCTATCATAATATTTGTGATCATAACGACAGAAATAATATAATGAATAGAGGTTTTGATCTGATGTTTTGATAAAAATTTTTTACCCCTCCATCTCTCCAGTCCGGATCCTGATTGTCTTTTCAACCGGCATCACAAAGATCTTTCCATCGCCGATTTTCCCCGTCCGAGCTGCTCCAGTAATGGTGGCAATCAGATCATCGAGATTTTCATCCCTGATCACGATCTCGATCTGGACCTTGGGCAGCATGTCCACCGACATCAGCTTGCCACGGTACTGCAGCACAATCCCTTTCTGTTCCCCGCGTCCTTTGACCTCAAAGATTGTCATACCGATATAGCCTTTGTCTTCGAGTGCTTTTTTTACAAACTCGAACCGTTCTGGTTTAATGATTGCTTTTACCATTTTCATGGCCATCACCATCAGGCACGCTCACCGTGCTGGGAGATGTCGAGCCCGACATATTCTTCTTCTTCAGTTACACGCAGACCGATGGTCTTGTCAACAATAACGGCAAGAATGAATGTCACAATAAACGCATAGATCACCGCGGAGAATGCACCAATAGCGTTTGCCACAAACTGGTGCACATTGCCCTCAATCAGCCCTGAAGCTCCGTTGACTGCTGCTGCGGCAAAGATACCCGTAGCCAGAGCGCCCCAGAGACCTCCCATGCCATGAATTGACCATGCGTCAAGGCTCTCGTCGAGCCCCTTCTTAATCCGGAAGAGCATCATACCATAGCAGAGAACACCGGCAACTGCACCGATCACGATAGCAGCCATCGGTGTCACGTATCCAGCTCCTGGTGTAATCGCAACAAGTCCCGCGACAGCTCCACTCACGAACCCGAGCGAGCTCGGTTTTCCATGTATCCAGCTTACGAGAAGCCATGTCATTGCTGCCGCTGCAGCTGCAGTGTTTGTTGTGACGAATGCATTTGCGGCAAGCCCGTTGGCAGCAAGTGCACTGCCGGCATTGAACCCGAACCACCCGAACCAGAGGAGGGCTACACCCAAGATTGCCATCGGGATGTTCGCCGGTTCGAGGGCGTATTTCCCGAATCCGACACGCTTCCCAATCACAAGTGCCAAGGCAAGAGCAGCGAACCCTGAACTGATATGGACGACTGTTCCACCTGCAAAGTCAATTGAACCGAACTGTGCAGCCCAGCCACCACCCCACACCCAGTGAGCGAGCGGGTCATATACGATGGTTGTCCAGAGAAGTGCAAAGACGAGGTATGCGGAGAACTTAATACGCTCAGCAAAAGCCGATGTCACAATTGCCAT
>CAIYCZ010000132.1 GCA_903924805.1 uncultured delta proteobacterium
CGCAGGAATTCGTCATTGTCCGTTATGTTCTTGTCATAGCGTGAAATGGCCCAATTGCCCGGTAACTGTATGTACTTGCGAGATGGCTCCCTTACCGCGCCAAAATATGAGTTGAAGTCGTAGAAAGACGAGGTTTGGAGCCAGTGGGTCGGTGGATAAGACAACGCGTCAAGAATATAGGACTGCTTCATTTTGTCATCGTCTGCCCCGTGCCAAATATCCCGCAAATGCGAATACTCGAAGTATATTGCAGGGATGCCATTGTGCTCACTTGCATGACCAAGCCATGCAAGGAACCGGTTCAAATTGTCATTTATCAGAAGCAAATGGTAGAGGATGGCGCATAGGTTTCTCTCCTCGCGGTTGACGAGGAAGTATGGCTTGGTCCAACCGAAGTACCTACGGATATCCATGACTTTTTCTATCTCCTTTTGGCCCTAACGGCACGGATCAACAGCGGCTGAAAGCCGTCCGGTGGATGCCTTTGTTCGGGACTTAGACCGCTGCCTACTGCCGCTTGGCAGAAAGCTACTTATAAAATTCATTGAACGCCTGCTTAGCAGAACTTGTTGAGTTATCCGGAAATCCGGGAACACCATACTAGTTTTTCTGCTTCTTTAATTCTGGGGTACAGTATACTTAATATTTATTATTGTCATAATTTCGTTCAATTATTCTATATCAGCTATAATGTCAACGCGTATTTTACTATATGGATTTGACATTACAGGGTTTTATTGCAATATAAGATTATATAAATTTAAGGCCACTAAAGGGGGGCACTATCATGAGCTATCTTCGCTCAGTCATGGAGCTTGAAAACGGATTGTGCATGGAGCGCTATCTGCCTGCCCGCACCATCAGGCGAAATCCCGTAGTGTTTGTCCATGGAAATTTTCACGGCTCCTGGTGCTGGAAAAACTTCCTTGCCTATTTTGCCGCACGGGGCATTTCCTGTTATGCGCTTAACTTCCGCGGCCACTGGCTGAGCTCAGGCCATGCTGAGCTGGGAAAGGCCACAGTTGAAGACTATGTGGCAGATGTCTGCTCGTGCCTGGAAGCAATCGGCGCAGACCCTGTTCTGGTAGGCCACAGCATGGGGGGCGTGGTCGGCCAGAAGGTGGCGGAGAGCAGCCGCATTAAAAAACTAATACTTCTTGACAGTGCCCCGTGCAAACATATTACTGAAACCTGCCTTCAGCTTGATCCCAAGCGGGTGGCCCTCACCCGGGACATGTTCATTCCCCAGT
The DNA here is from genome assembly GCA_903924805.1 of uncultured delta proteobacterium. GTDB lineage: Bacteria > Desulfobacterota > WTBG01 > CAIYCZ01 > CAIYCZ01 > CAIYCZ01. The sequence goes on from CAIYCZ010000132.1 coordinate 1,251, forward strand.
CCGATAAAACCTTGCGTATGACACCTGACCGGGAAAAGATTCGTCAACTGCTGTTTGAGAAAAACAAGGTCTCGGATGAAACGCTTTCTCAATCCGCTGCGTTCCTTGGCAGGGAGTCAGCCCAGGTCCTTGAAAACCATCCCTTTCTGCCCGTAGACCCGCAAAAACTGACCTGCCCTGTCTATGTGTTGGGAAGAACGGGGCTGGGGAATAAGAAGAACCCCCATCTCTGGGATGCCCTGGCTGATTACTACCATGCCGCCGGCAGAAGCATCAGAGGAGATATAAGCCACAACATGATGCTTGAAGACGACTGGCAGGAGCATGCCGCACTCGTTGAAAAATGGTGTTTTGAATAAATGCTGAAATAGATGATTTTTAGCCATCCGGTGAGCAGTTTTTTAAATTAAATATGCTGCCTGACTATTATTTAATTATTCTTTTGTTTTCCTTGACTTAAACCCGCCATTTGATAAAATTCAAACACTTCCCTCCCCGTAACAGAAATGACCGTAAGCCGGGGGCGTTCA
>CAIYCZ010000133.1 GCA_903924805.1 uncultured delta proteobacterium
CATCACATTGCTACGCATACGCATCTGCATTGACGGCTTGTCTTGGCGCTAAATCGCTTTTGTGGTAAGAAATTTAAATGCAGTAAGATGGTAAACGAACATCCTGTTCATTATGCGGTAAAGTTAGTATTTGACAGAGCTGCTGCACTGCTTGCTCTCGTCATCTTATGTCCGGTTTTTGTATTAATAGGGCTCTTGATTAAGCTTGATTCTTCCGGGCCGGTTTTCTTTGCACAAGACCGGGTCGGCAAAGATGGCAAGCTATTTAAATCGATAAAATTTCGTACTATGGTTCACCGGGCGGCAGAAACTGGACTGGGGTTGAATATAAAACTTGAAGATGAGCGGATTACCCGAGTGGGACAGTTTTTGCGAACCTGGAGCCTGGACGAGCTTCCGCAGTTTTATAGTGTCCTAATGGGTGATATGAGCATTGTAGGTCCGCGCCCGACGCTGCTCTATCAGGTTGAACAATATTCTGATTTTCAGAAGAAGCGGCTGCTGGTACGACCGGGAGTTACCGGCTGGGCGCAAATAAATGGCCGTAATGCCATCGGCTGGGAAGAGCGGATAAAACTTGACGTGTGGTACGTTGAGAACTGGTCGCTGTGGCTTGATATAAAAATAATGCTGAGAACCATAAGGGTCATTGTAAAGCGGGAAGGTCTTTACGGAGCGGGCGGTATCAATGATGACTTCTTGCAGGATAGACAGGATTCAGACCCTCCGGGGACGTCCGTATAAGGAAGAGAATTGTACATGAACACCTGTAATATACTGTTTACCAGCGTGGGAAGACGGGTATCTCTGATAAAGCATTTCCGAAGAGCCCTCAGGGAACTGCAGATTGAGGGCAGAATTATTGGCACCGATGCCTCAAACCAATCACCGGCATTTTATAGTACTGATAAATCATATGAGGTGCCGCTCATAGAAGCTGCCGGATATATTCCCCGTCTCCTTGAACTCTGCTCTCAGGAAAAAATAGATGTCGTTATTCCGCTCATAGATACCGAGCTCCTGCTTCTTGCACAAAACAGGAGGCGCTTTGAGGATGCCGGCATTAAGGTGATTATATCGACTCCTGAGGTGGTGGAAATCGGCATGTATAAAAGCAGGACCTATGGGTTTTTTAAGAAAAACAATATTAATACACCGGCACTATTCTCGCCAGAGCATATTGCAACGGGGGAATATCGTTTCCCATTAATAATAAAGCCTGATGATGGAAGTGCCGGGAAAATGGTGTTCAAGGTAGCGGACAGCGAACAGCTTATGTTTTTCAGCCGCTATGTGCCGAATGCCATTGTCCAGGAGTTTATAACAGGAGATGAATATACCGTAGATGTCTTTATAGATTATGCGGGAATGGTTCGGTGCATAGTGCCTCGTTTGCGCATAGAAGTGCGGGCAGGGGAGGTGAGCAAGGGGCTCATTGTAAAAAACGATTCAGTGATTAAGGCGGCCCGGAAGGTTGCAGAATGTTTGCATGGAGCGCTGGGGTGTATTACTCTGCAGTGCATCCTCGATACGGATGCACGGATCAAAATGGTTGAGATTAATCCACGATTTGGCGGCGGAGTTCCCTTGAGCATTGAGGCAGGTGCGGATTTCCCCAAATGGACCATACAGATGGTGCTGGGTCAGGAGATTGGAGACGTTGCAGGTGCGTATGAAGACGGGCTCATGATGCTCAGATATGATGATGCGGTATTTGTGAAACTCCCCGTCAGATAGGACGGGGAGTTTTTTCAGTAATCAGATGCTAACGCTCACTTAGAACAGCGTGTATACAAACGGGGCAACTGCAGAGCCTTCCGAGAAGATAATCAATGCGCCGAGCAGAAACAAAAAGATGACAATAGGCGCTAACCACCATTTTTTACGCTCTCTGAGAAAAGCCCACAACTCAGCAATAATTGATAGTTTACTCACCGGCAAGCCCTCCTTCCTTAAAATTGATTTTCATAAGAACTTTTTTCTCGTTCGATTGCATTCCGGGGGATCCAGTAGCTGGTCGCCTTTTTATTGACTTCTAAGCCCAGAAAATCTTTACCGCATAATCGTGCAATGAGACCTATAGGTGTCATTACCAAATAAAAAAGGACAATTAAAATCACCCGGGTCATCACCCAGCCCATAAGAATGGACAGGGTCATCCAGAACTTGTGGACTGGTTTCAACAAGCGGGGCAGGGCAAAACCAGAAAAAAGAAAAACAGCAGCAATGGTAAAAAGGTATAGAGATGCTGGTTTCCCGCGCCATAAGAGTACACCGCCCAGAAGGCCGAGAACAATTCCCATCGTTATACCAAACTTCCGTAGTTCTTTTTTGTCGCTCTTTATATGTTTAATTTCTTCAATAATCATGATAGCGCCCTAATCCAGCTCAAACTGCTTGCGCCAGTCAACATCTTTTTCCAGAGGTTTCTGGTCTTTCTTATTAAGTAAAAGATTACCCATAATCAGATAATCTATATTGGTCCGCATAAAGCAGAGGTACGCATCCTCGGGAGTGCACACGATAGGCTCACCCCGTACATTAAAGGAGGTATTGATAATTACCGGACAACCGTGTTTCTCATCAAACTTTCTAATCACCTCATAATAAAGAGGGTTATCCTCTTTGTCAACGGTTTGGATTCTGGCGGAATAATCTACATGGGTTATCGCAGGAACAGTCGATCGCACAACATGCAATTTATCAAGGCCGAACAATTGTTGCTCTTCAGATGACATGTCACGGCAGAGCTCTTTTCGTACCGGGGCTACCAGGAGCATATAGGGGCTTTCTTTGTCCAGTTCAAAAAAGTCAGCGACCCTCTCCCGCAACACTGAGGGGGCAAAGGGACGAAAGCTCTCCCTGAATTTTATTTTCAGGTTCATAACCTCCTGCATTTTTGAAGAGCGGGCGTCGCCAATAATAGAACGGGTCCCCAGTGCCCGGGGACCAAATTCCATCCGTCCCTGAAACCAGCCTATTACTTTTTCCTCAGCAATCAGGTCAGCGATCGTATCTGGAATTTCATCATTGTGGAGTTCTCTATAGGGTATATTGTTTCTCTTTAAAAACTGAGCAACATAGCTATTGTCAAAGTGAGGGCCAAGATATGACCCGTGCTGAAAATCCCTGTTATTGTCAGCAGTTCTTCCGTTTTCCAGATACTGATACCAGACAAACAATGCAGCACCCAGAGCCCCTCCCGCATCCCCGGCAGCCGGCTGTATCCAGATATTATCAAAGGGTGCTTCACGGAGGACCCGTCCATTGCCGACGCAATTTAAGGCAACTCCGCCAGCTAAGCAGAGATCTTTCAGCCCGGTCTCTCGGTGAATGTGCCGGGCCATCCGCAGCATTACCTCTTCGGTAACATCCTGGACAGAGCGGGCTAAATCCATGTCACGCTGCGTTAATGGTGACTCAGGTTTACGCGGTGGACCGCCGAACAAATTTTCAAATTTTTTGCTGGTCATGGTTAACCCGGCACAGTAATCAAAATATGGCATATTCAGTTTAAAGGAACCGTCTTCTTTTAAATCCATGAGCTCAGAGAGCATGAGGTCCCGGTACTTAGGCACACCGTAAGGCGCAAGGCCCATAACCTTATATTCACCTGAGTTAACCTTAAACCCGGTGTAATAGGTGAACGCGGAATAGAGGAGCCCGAGTGAGTGGGGGAAGCGTGTTTCGGCCAGCAGTGTTATCTTATTATCCTTTCCCATCCCGTAACTTGATGTAGCCCATTCGCCTACTCCATCCATGGTGAGGAATGCAGCTTTCTGGAATGGTGACGGGAAAAATGCAGAAGCAGCGTGGGATTCATGATGTTCAGGAAAGATAATGGTGCCGTCATAATCGAGCTCTTTTTTAATAAAATCTTTCATGAACAGTTTCTGCTTGATCCATAACGGGGTGGCTTTAATAAACGACTGGATTCCGAGCGGTGCATATGCCAGGTAGGTCTCAAGTATCCTCTCAAACTTGATAAACGGCTTATCATAAAAAGCGATATAATCCAGATCCCGGGCAGTTAATCCACCCTCCTTAAGGCAGTAACTGATGGCATTTATCGGGAATGCGAAGTCATGCTTTTTACGGGTGAACCGCTCTTCCTGGGCAGCAGCCGCTATTGTGCCGTCCTGCACCAGGCATGCGGCGCTGTCATGATAAAATGCCGAGATGCCGAGGATATTCATAGAGACAATCCCTTAGTGTGGTTATGCACGTTTTTGCCTGTGGTATCGTATCAGAAAAACATTCTTTTATTACAACAGTTAAGATAATAACTAAAGAAAATTTAGTGTTTCCCGCAGCAAATTGTTTTTTTAGTAATATAGCATACTTCAATAAAAAGTCGTTAATAAATCGTAACAGGTAGAATACAAACTATTGTGCTGTTCCAGACATGCGGGTTTATAGGCTGCTGTGTGATATACGTTTACCAGTATTTTTTTATTTATTTATCGACATGTAGCGGAATGTTTGATATTATTTAGGCAGATAATAAGCAATACTCGGATGTTGCAGAAAAGTGCGGTGCGGACGTAAACACTCATGCATACGGAATTAACAAACATTCAACTGGTTGCCTTTGATCTGGATGATACCTTATATCCTGAAATAGAATTTGTAAAAAGTGGCTTCAACGCTGTTGCCCTGTACCTAAGAAACAGGTTTGAATTAAAAGTTGATGTATATAGCACTCTGTGGGATCTGTTTTTTGAAGGCGAACGGAGAGAAACATTTAATAAGACATTACAGATTCTGGGGCTTGATTACACCGAAGGCCGGGTAAAAAGTCTGGTGCAGTTGTACCGAACGCATGTCCCTATCATTACCTTATATCCGGATGCCAGAGATATCCTCGAAACACTATACGGGAGGATGAAGTTAGGGCTTATAACAGATGGATATCTGGAGGTGCAAAAAAACAAGGTCAGGGCGCTTCAGGTTGAAACATATTTCGACAGGTGTATTTTTACTGATGAAAAGGGAAAAGAAGCCTGGAAGCCAAGCCCCTGGGGTTATCAAAAAATGATGGAACATTTTTCTCTGAGAGGAGAGCAGTGCGTTTATGTGGGAGACAATAGTTTAAAAGACTTTGCCGGTGCAAAATCCCTGGGGTGGAAAACTTTTAAAATAATGAGAGATAACGGATTATATAGTGATATTGTGGTAGATGAACATCATGAGGCTGATTATATCATAAGAAAACTTACAGAGCTAAAAAGTTGTTTCATAGATATTTTCAGAAAATAAAAATAAAATCATGCATGATGTATTATCTGTTTTATTTTTTGGAAATTATGCTTAACTTAATATTTTTAAATCCACGCCGGTTAATGGAAATAATGCATGAGAGATAATTAATCCAACGAAAAG
>CAIYCZ010000134.1 GCA_903924805.1 uncultured delta proteobacterium
CAGGGGCGGTGACGTTAATAAACATCACCTGCCTGACAAAGTTGTACCCTGCACTATTGCCGGCGTACAACTTAATAGAGAAGTTCCCCACTCCGAATGTCTGCGTGGCATTTTGTTCTGTACTCCACGATACCGGAGTATTGTTACCCGTCACGTTTGTGAACGACCAGTTCCAGGAAGTCAGAGAATTCACTGAGGTATCGTTGAACTGGACGGTGAGCGGGGCAGTACCTGAGGTGACGTTGGCGGTGTAGATAGGGCCGGTGCCTACAAAACAGCTCAGTAAGATAGTCCATGTCATGAACCAGAACGCAAAGGTCATAAACCCCTGGTAAAACCAGTCTTTTGCTCCCAGCTTCGCAGTGTCCATACCCAGAAGAATGAAGATATGTTTCTGGATAACGATGCCGGCAAGCATCAGCATGAACGCCAAAAATCCGTTGACCTGAAGCCCGGCTGCGTTGGGGATTCCACCGGACCAGTACGAGATGACACCGGTAAATATACCCAGCAGGGATGCGATAAGTGTCCGTTTAATGCGGGCAATATGTTCCACCTGTTTATCTGCCTTGGTTTTTTCTTTTTTTGTCAGGGCAGGCTTTTCTTCAATTACTTTATCAGTCATCCCGCATCACCAGTAGTCTTATTTTTTAGTGCGCAAGCCATATGTAATTTGGCACACCCATGGCATCCGAACAGGGAATGAGCGGGATCGACGTGAAAGCAGTTGCGTCAGAGCTGTCCGGCAAGTTACCGCTCTGGATAGACAAGGTCTACCAGTTTGACACCCGCACGATGAGTATCCGGCTGAATGGTGAAAACAAAGCACGATACCAGATGATTATCGAGTCGGGGAGAAGAGCACATCTGGTAAAAGACCTGCCGGAACCCCCGAAAAATCCGCCTCAGTTTGCTATGTTTCTGCGCAAGTACCTGTCCGGAGGAAAAGTGCTTGCCATCCACCAGCACGGTCTTGAGCGTATACTTATTTTTGATATCGGGAAAGGCAATCTTGTCTATCGGCTTATAATCGAACTTTTTGATGAAGGAAATATCATACTGGCTGAAGAGAACTATACAATCATCAAGCCCCTCAGGCACCACCGGTTCAAAGACCGGGAAATAATTCCCCATGCCCTCTATACCCTGGGGGCAACTGATCCCACTGCGTCCCTTGAAAACCTGGCATCAGCCATCAGGAACGATGACCGCGACATTGTCCGGAGCCTTGCAATTGGCTGTATGCTCGGGGGCACATATGCAGAGTATATCTGCCAGAAAGCCGGCCTGGATAAAACAATGCCTGCCAGCACTGTTGATCCTGAAACAATTTTTAACGCAGTTCAGGATCTTTTTTTTCAGGTAGTACACGCACCAAAGCCGGGAATCTTTGCAAAACACTGCGAACCCATCGATATCTGGGACAAGAATGAGGCACAGTATTTTTTATCCTTCTCAGAAGCCCTTGAGGCATTTTATCCGCTGACCAAAGCTGAGAGAAAAACGGCTGATGCAAAATCAAAACTTACCAAGGAAGAGAGGATCTTAAAATACCAGAAATCAGCGATAAAGAAATTCGATGAAAAGATCGAGAAGACGGAAGCAGTTGTTGCTGCAATTTACGAGAATTACGCGTTCGTGTCAAAGGTGATCAGCTCACTGGATCTTGCAAGTAAAACGTATTCATGGCAGGAGATTGAGAGACTACTCAGGGATAACAATTCACCTGATGTAAAAAAGATCGTTGCTTTCTATCCTGAAGAAGCAGCGGTTGAAATCGATATCGGGAAA
>CAIYCZ010000135.1 GCA_903924805.1 uncultured delta proteobacterium
AAGGAAGTTTAAAGATCAAAAATCCTGATTTCCTTCAGTTCCAGATTTTAAAGGATATTCATTTTGAACACAGAGTATTTCTCCGTGAACTCTGTGGTTTTATAGCTTCTCCTGTTTTTCATAGAACCTTTGACAGCACCTTTTCTATTTACACAGTGTACTGATTATTCTACACTATAGTATATTGAAATGAAAATACGTTGAGAAGAGAACAGGACATTTTTATCCGGATGTGAAAACGCACAGCATACCATATCTCTGCCTGCTGTTTATTTCATGCATTGCCATCGGGTGTGCAGCAAAACCTCCTAAACCGCCTGAGCCGATACCGCCGGCACTGCCTGATATACGCAAAGGGATTTTACAAACTGCCCTGAGCCTGAAGGGGAAGCCGTATCAGAAAAGCGGAAAAGGGCCCAAAAGCTTTGATTGCAGCGGGTTTGTGTCTTTTGTCTATAAAAAATCCAATATCACCCTGCCTCCGTCAACAGATGAGATGAGCAGGGTTGGTGAAAAAATAACATTTGACAAAGCACTGCCGGGGGACCTGGTGTTTTTTAAGACAAAGAAAATCTTCCATGTGGGCATCATGCTCAACAAAAAGGAATTTATTCACTCCTCCACGCAAAAGGGGGTTATCGTTGACCGGATTGATTCATACTACTGGAGGAGAATGTCGCACCATTTCAGGAAGGTTCTATAATAAACTGACCCCATTTTCCTCTTTACTCTTCCTTTTTCCAGATCACATTTCTGAAACCCTTGCGGTAATTGAGGTAGCGGATTTTGGCCGGCTCAATGGTTATGACATTGAAGTTGACTGCATCTGCTAATGTATCGAGTCCCTGTCTTTTTAATTCTTCAGTTGTGCGGGCATGCCTGCGGGTCGCATTGAACAACTCAGGATTTTCGCTCTTCTTGAACACGGTTGCTGTGCCCCACACCTGTACACCGACAGCCCCAAAAAAGTCCTGTTCGGGGTGGTAGGGGTCGGATATGGTGTAGGAAACGCCGGGGTTTGCCTTCAGGTTTGCGATTTTTCCACCGCCTTCAGAAAAAATATATACCGTAAGGCCGTTATTAAAGTATTCAAGGGTTGTGCAGCGCGGCTCGTTGTCCTTGCAGGTGGCAAGGTGCAGGACATTATGGCTGTTGAGATAGTTAATAATTACCCTCAGGAAGTCCTCTTCACTAATGGCGTCGAGCAATTTTATATTGACGCTCGCAAATGCTGATCTTTCACGCTCGTTTGCGTGGGGAACGATTACTTTTCCCATGCTATGCCTCCTCACATACGGTAACGGTTACTATAGTGAACGACAGTAATGAATTGCCAGAATACCCTGACATGTTGCACACTTCCGATCAATTTGTTCCGGACCGGATAACCAGCCCGTTACTTAACTGCTTCTGAGCTGTGCCATCTTCTTTTCTATTATAAGGATATGCTTATATTCCTCGTCGCGAAGCTGTTCAATGATCTCCTGCAGAAGTTCTATGTTCGTATTATTCATAAGATTATCATAGAACTGATAGGCAGACTTTTCCTTCTGCAGCGCCGCCTCTAAAATCTCCATGGGGGTAGTCAGGTCCCGGGGTTCTTTACTCATGTGATCTCCTTGGGGAAAATATAACTATTTAAATATACGTACCGGCGTTTTGCGTTGTTAAACAATGACCTTTATCATATAGTGTTTGTATCACAAAATAAATTACTTTTCATCCTGCATATAGCACGGAGTCGCCTCAGATAGAGCGCCCTTAAAAAGTCCGAAAAGCCGGCCGGTTTCGGAAGCTCAAGACGGTTTAGATGAAGCAGCAGCGCAAGGCACTATTAATTCTTTTTATCAGCCTGTTTCTGGTGATGGTAGGCTTTGGCATTGTCATGCCGATAATGCCGTTCTATGTCCGCTACTATAAGGGTAATGCCGCGACCCTGGGCTTCCTGATGTCATCCTATTCCATCATGCAGTTCATGTTTGCCCCGTTCTGGGGCAGGCTCTCTGACAGAATCGGGCGCCGCCCGGTACTGTTAATAGGCTTAAGCGGCTACGGCGCTTCATTCATTGTGTTCGGAATGGCAAACCACCTGTGGATGCTGTTTGCCGCGCGCATCATTGCGGGTGCCATCTCTTCTGCAGCACTGCCGACTGCCATGGCGTATGTCTCGGACCTGTTAGCCCCTGAACATCTGGCACGGGGCATGGGCATCATGGGGGCTGCCATGAGCCTGGGTATTATCCTTGGCCCCGGCCTCGGGGGGTCGCTCGGGCATTATAGCCTGGCACTGCCTTTTTTTGTGGCTGGCGGGTTGGCACTTCTTACCCTGCCGTTTGCATACTTTTTCCTTCCTGAATCACGGGCCGGCGCAGAAGCGCATGATGGGGAAGACACTGCGCGAATCACGTTTACCATCCACCGCCATCCGCAATTTATCCTGTTCTCTATAGCATTAATAGCAAGCTTTACCATGTCAATGTTTGAAAGCACCTTTGCCCTGTTCTCAGCCGACCGGCTTAAATTCGGCCCCCGGGACCTGGGCATTATGTTTACGGCGCTTGGCATACTTGGCGTGGTCATCCAGGGCGGGCTTATCGGAAGGGTGGTTAAACGCTTTGGCGATGTGCGGGTAATTCTGGGTGGCCTTCTGGTTTCTGCAGCAGGACTTCTCTGTATGGTACAGGTAGCACATGTGGCGCTTTTGTGGATCTATACCGGGATCTTCAGCGTAGGGAACTCTTTCCTGCGGCCAAGCCTCTCAACCCTTGTCAGTAAGACTTCAGGCAAAGGGGGGAAGGGCGGCTCCATGGGGCTTATGCAGTCATTTGACAGTTTTGGCAGGATCGTGGGGCCGATACTCGGCGGCTGGGTATATGAGATTAATATGGATTATACCTTCATGCTGGGGGGCGGTTTGCTTCTGGCCACCCTGCTTATGGTACGGCCGCGTCTCTCACCGTATGCCCATAATTGAAATCCCGGGTTCTGAAAGTTTTCGGAATTCCAGAAATTACCGCAGAGGACACTGAGTTCGCAGAGGGAGAAATTAGCAATTTAGTTGTTAAGCTCATCAGCGCATAATCTAAGCTGCTTATCAGCTACTATGTTTTTCTCAGCGATCTCTGCGCTCCCGGCAGTGGAGCAGTCCTGGAAAGCATTCGGGCTGTTTTTAAAAAGTGATTTGTTGAGGTGAAAATGGTGACTATTATTTTCTGTGATGGGGGTGAAAATGGGGTCAAACCTTTACTATTGACTATTATTTTCTGTGATGGTATGCTCCCCATCATGGCAAGACCACTGCGCATAGAATACCCCGGAGCATGGTATCATGTAACATGCCGGGGAAATGAAAGGCGAGACATTTTCCGGGATGATAATGACCGGATCAAGTTCATTGAGGTTCTGTCTGCGAGCACAGAACGTTACCTAATCGAGATACATGCGTATGTTTTGATGAACAACCATTTTCACCTTGTTCTTAAAACACATGATGCCAATCTGCGGCATTTCATGCAACAGTTTAACACTACCTATACCGTGTATTTCAATAATAAGTATCGCAGGAGTGGACATCTGTTTCAGGGCCGCTACAAAGCGATTTTGATTGATGCAGATAATTATCTGCTGGAGCTCAGCCGCTATGTTCACCTTAACCCGGTACGGATAAAGAAGCTTTCTCAGTACAGCATTAAAGAAAAGAAAGATATACTGGCCGGCTATCCCTGGAGCAGCCTTGCCGGATACATAAGCAGGAAGGGTCGACAGGATTTTGTCGTGTATGACATGATCATGGGAATGCTTGGGGGCCGGGATGACAGGATTGGCCGCGCACAATATGAAATATTTGTGCAGGATGGCATTGTGAAAGACATGAATGTTACGTTCTGGAATGGGGTAAAGGGGCAGGCAGGTTTAGGAGCAAAGGAATTTATTGAAGATACATATAAGCGGTTTATTAATAAAAATAAAATTAATGATAGAGAACTGCCGGGCATAAAAGATTTGCACCCATGTTCAGACACAGTGGAAGAGATAGCACGAGAAGTAGCTGCAGCCTTTGGCATAGATGTAGATAAAGATGAATTACGCCGGAAACGATGTGCTGAGAGAGAAGCCCGTTCAGTACTTATGGAGTTATGTTGTATATATTTAGCAAGAAAGATGAGTTTGTTTGAAATTGGCAAGAAACTGGGCGGTGTGAGTGTTGCTGCTTTAAGCCAGAACCGAAAGCGCCTGGCAGAGAGGATGAACCAAAATAAAAGCCTGCGTAATCAATTTCAGAAATTGGCATCAAAGCTAAACGATGGAAATCAAGAAGTTAGTTAATAGTAAAGGTTTGACCCCGTTCCGCGCCCCGTGACCCCGTTCACCGTGCAAAACCGTACAAGATTGCAGAGATGAGCGCGGTGCTGAGCGAAGTGATAGGTAAGAGGGAAAGGTGAAACGTGGAAAGTGGAAGGTGAAAAGGCCTGATAGGGTTCCAGGGATCTAGGATTCAAGGGGTCAAGGAATTTTACCGTTTAGAGCTTGAGGTTAAAAAACCATAAACCATAAACCATAAACTTTTTATCGGAGAAAAACGTATGCCTGAAGCAGCGCGAATCTGGACAGAAACGTCATTCAACATCCTGTACCTTATTATCATCTGGTGGCTGGTCATTACCATGTTCCGCCGGAGAGCCCTGGTTGTCCAGGCTGACCAACGCACCGCTGACCTGCAGATGTGGGCTTTTGCATTTCTTGGGCTGGGGGATATAGGCCATGTGGGGTTCAGGGTCGTTGCTTTTGCCATGGGCGGCCTTGATGCCACCGTCAGCGTCTTCGGCCGTCAGTTACTGCTGGCACCCATGGGCTCTGTGGCAACAGCTATCACCTTCACCTTTTTTTATGTGCTCATGGTCATGGTCTGGAGCGCGCGCTATAATAAACCCTATGGAGGATTCGGGTATCTTCTGTTTGCCCTTGCGGTAATTCGCCTACTGCTCATGACCCATCCGGCAAACGGATGGAACAGCCTGCAGGCTCAACAGCCCTGGTCAATCTATCGCAACCTGCCCCTGATGATGATGCAGCTGGGTGTGGCCTTTCTCATCATGCGTGACGCCGTTGCTGCCCACGACCGCACATTTATCTGGATTGGAGTCATGATTCTCGTCTCATTTGTCTGCTATGCGCCGGTCATCTTTTTACAGCAGAGGATCCCGCAGATCGGCATGCTGATGATCCCCAAGACCATGGCGTACATGGTGATTGCGTTCCTGGGATTCTTTAAATTTTATAAAGTCAAGGCGGTAACCGGGGTGACACCGACTCCGGTTGCATCATAAAGCATAAACGGGTAGCTGATAGCTGAAAGCTTTTTTCAAGGTGGGAGAGCAATGGCAAAAAAATATGATCTGGTAATTGTAGGTGGCGGGCCTGCCGGGCTTGCGGCAGCAAAATTTGCCGGGGAGAACGGGCTGAAAACAGCTCTGCTGGAAAGAAAGACCGATATTACAAAAATCCGCAGGGTGGATGGCGGAATACTGTCACCCATAAATGAATATACGTTCAGCCAGACGGTAATCTACAATCCGCAGTTAAAGAAAATCTGTTTCCCCGCAAGCGGATTCTCCATCCGCTATGACGGTCCCCACCGGAATGTTTACGGGTTTGCGATTTACTCGCCGGGCGGAAAGAAGTTTACCTTTGGCGACCGTGCCTACCAGAAGCAGGACCCTGACAAGAGGCGGGCCGGAGTAACTCTCGATAAGGAGCTGATACTGAAGGCGCTGCTTGAGGATGCGCAGACAAACGGGGTTGATATTTTCGCGGGCACCAATGTTACCAATGTTGAGAAGAAAGGGGACGTGGTATTCGTGACCGCAGGTGATGAGCAGTTTCAGTCATTGTTTGTCATTGCTGCAGACGGGGTGAACTCGCGCATCAGCCGGATTCTTGGCATGAACAAAGAGCGAAAATTCTTCGCCACGCACAATGAAATGCTCTGGTACCTGGAAGACCTTGATATCCCGGAAGTCGAGGGGATATGCTTTATCTTCACCATGGATGGAAGCTTTTTTGTGAGCAGCAGTCTGCATAAGGGCCAGTACCATGTGGGCGTTACCACCCACCGGCCCTCTGATGACCTCAATGCCAAGCTGGAGAAATTTGTCTACGAGGATAAGGTTTATTCTCCCTGGTTTAAGGGAGCGAAAAAGACCGGAACAGGCTGCTGCGTGGTAAACATGCACGCACCCGTGAAAGACCCCTTTAAGGACAACGTGCTGATTGTGAGCGATGCAGCCTGGCTCATGGAAGTGAGCAATGCGATTGCCATAGTCTGCGGATGGAAGGCGGCACATGCCGTAACGCTTGCGCTGCTTGACGGAAAGATTAACCGGGAGGGGCTTTCAAGCTATCTTGAATGGTGGGAGAAGTACTTTTATGAGCCATACGGCGAGATGGATTTCAAGCCGATTGAGCTCCAGGACTTTTTTGACGGTGATGACCTTGACTATCTGGTAGGCCTGGTAAAAGAGCCGCGCATTTCGACCAGTGACTTTTATAAGCTCATCGGCACCATCGGCAACACCTATGGCGAGTTGTTCCCCGTTATAAGTGAAGAGCGGCCGGATGTGATGGCAAAACTCATGGGGATACTTGATAAGATGGAGGAGGCAGAAGCAGCGTCTCGCAAAGCAGGCTTCCCGAACAAATAATTTTCTAACTTGAAAATTATTTGTATCCTGCTGCAGGGTTACAAAAACCCCTCCCCTTGGAGAGGCCGTTTCGCAATACCAGTTTAGGTAGCCGCAAGCTTTAGCCTTCTTTTGTTAGCTGTCTGATATTTCACTATGTTATGTTGCCTGAAGGCTGCGGCTACAATTTTGTTTTCAAATTATGAAACAGTATCGGATGGGTGAGGGAGATTTATTCACCATTCCCTTCATCACTTCCCATCGAGGGAAGGGAAATACTTTTGCCATATGATTTAACCTGCAAGACCCTCTACAAATCCCCTTTGGTAAATGGGGATTTTAAATGTGCAGACGCCCCGCAGCCTCTGCTGCAGGGTAATTCACTAACAGAAAGAGAACACATTAAAACTGGGTAACAAGAGACAGGTGGGCAAGTTCTTTTCCGATTGTTTTGGTTAACATTGCGTCGCCAATTGAGTCCCGTGCCCGGAAAGTCTCTCGTATAGCCTCTTTCCGCGCATTCAATCCCTTCATGTACTCCGCAGGACTCGATTCTTCCTTCTTCCAGAGGTCAATGTAGACCTTGAGGTAATCCAGGAGCAGGCTGAGAATCCTTTCCTGATTTTCCTTGTTTGCATCAGCCTCTGCAGTGAGGAGATAGGGTGAAGCAAGAGCCCGGAACCAGTTTTCACTCCTCACCTTCGCGGGAGGGAAGTGCTCAAGACCTTGATGGTAGATGTCCTCCAGGGGGACGAGGTACTTCTCCAGGTAGGCGAGATCGCGAATGCAATCAGCCAGCGGGTAGAGGTCGACGATAAAAAAGCTCCCCTTTGCGCTTTCAGCCCAGTAGCTGGAATAGAGGGGCAGTGCGTAGTCATCCTCGGGCCATATCATGAGTGCATAGGACATGAGCTTTTCGCGGAAAGACCCGACCCCGAATGCTATCTTCTCCAGCTTTGGCGCCCGGTAGAGGTACTTAAACCCTGTGTACCCTTCGCCCTTCTGCTCCCAGAGCGGCTTGATGTCATACCCCCGGTACTCCTCCATGACCGTTCCGCCGAATTCTTTTAACACCTCCTGCACTTTTTCAGTATACGGTGGGAATGAATACTCTTCGCCCATACTGGTTCCTCCTGCTATTGAATTAATAAAAAAGGGGATAGATTTATTTGATGCTGCACATACGCTTGTTTTTTGCAGAATAATACATATTCAAAAAAACAGCAATCTCTTTTAACATTCTGCAGGCGTCGGCAAAATTACCCCCTTAATTAAATAAATGAAAGCGGTCATATAGGCGAATGTTTTTGGAATCATGAAGAGTCCGAACAGGGGATTTACGGGGATAAAAGCCAGCGTGAGAACAAAGAATAGAAATGAGAAAACAAAACTGACGCCAATAATAAATAATACCCGCTCCTGAGTTGCCTGTATAAGGTCTGTTGTTTGAGAGCGGCCATTCCTTGAACAGCGTATCAGTTTTCCCACGGTCATAAGACCAGAGATGATGAAAATAATTATGTGCGGGGCCCAGATCGCTATGTCGTAATTGATTCCCGGGATGGCGCTGAAAGGTTCTCCATGGTTATTCCTTCCCCAGTTTTTCTTTGCTCTCGAGTTCATCGGCAACACTCTTGAGACCAAGAGCTTCCAGCGTACTCCGCTTGGGCCAGCCACTTTCCGTGTCCCAGCCTTCCAGGGTATAGTACCTGGTTTTAAATTCCTCAAACTGCGCCCTGTCTATCAGTCGGCCACCTACAGGATTATACACCCACTGACCATTCTCGTTTACCGGCATGACGAATTTAACCGTGTTTAGTTTATCATAAATATAATCGGCAAACTGCACCATGTCGCGGTGCCGGCCTTGCAGCGTCCAGATGGCATTATCAAGGGTCCAGATTTTTCTGCCCAGCTCAATGCTTTCAGCAAAACTCAGGTTTTTACCTGTTACCGCATGGTAGAATTTCGGCTCTCCTTCACCGGTAATGCCTTTATAGTCCTTGGCTGCCCAATTGAAAAAGTCAGGATACTGAAAGTCACAAAAAAGAGCAGACTGTATCCAGAACCGGCTATAGTGCCGGTGCCAGGCCACGAGCTTGCACATGTGCTCCGAATACATGTTCCCATCGCTGTAATCAAGCATTAGAGGATCATCTTCGAAAGGCGGCATTTTCTCGGAAAATATCTTTACAAAGTCTTCGGCTGACACAGGTTTTTCACTGGTAAGAGTTGGTATCATAGCGAGAGGAGAAAAACCGTGCTCATTGATATCTCGGTCACCCAGGATACTTCCATAGCCCCATTCGAGGGATCCCCGCGGGTCATAGTGCATTCCCAATCCCCAGTAACAATTGTTAAGCAAACCCGTTTTCTGATCTTCATCCAACCTGCCCCAGCGCTCGGCTGCCCTGGTGAACCCCTCTGCCATGTCATCACCGATCCCTTTCCGGTAGGCTATCATCTCCATCAATTGTTCAATAAACTCATTTCCTCCTAATTTATCGAAAGGAAGATCACAATCAATTTGTTTGCCCTGGCCAAGGACACCCATTTTATACAGATCTCTAAGGTACAGGATACCTGTTTCCAGCTCAGCAACATTTATTCCGTATTTCTGAGCGAGATCCGCTGCCTGTTTTTGGGGATCCGGCGTCTCACCGGAAGGAGGAACCTTAAGCTGACTTGGCGAGTAATAATAAGATTCTTTGCAGCTTGAGTCGTTACCAAGGGGAGGGTTATACCTGGATCGGCAACCAGCCTGACAGCCCATGCATGCCTGAGGCCTTGACTGCTTTGGCCTCTCCCAGGTGACGAGCGGGGAAGGAAATGATCTGAGATTCGAAGGCATGGTTGCCCACATAGCCTTTGAAGCATCAAACGTATTTAATGGAAACGTGAAGTTTTCAATTGCCCATATGCGGGCTTCAAACAGGGCCTTGGGATGAGCAACAGCGATATTCCCCGTCCCTATCACGCTTATTGCCTTGAGATTTTTAGAGCCCCACACGCCGCCGAAGCCGCCCTGCCCGGAGGCATTGCCGGCATCATGAATGATACTGGCAACCCTGCATAAATTTTCTCCGGCAGGACCAATGCACAGGACTGCGGGCTGCTGCGTGGTCCGCGCATCACTCCCGCTCCGGGGGTTGTACCAGGTGCCATAGTGGCCGCTTCCTGCAACATAATTCCAGATTGCCTTCTGTGACTCCCAGGTGTCTTTTCCCCACAGCGTCAATTCGTTGCAGTCTCTGATCTGGACATCACCATCCCGGATGTCAATCCATACGGGCTGATCTGCTTTGCCCTCGATGGCCACGCCGTCCCAGCCGGCCAGTTTCAGCATCACGCCGAACCGTCCGCCAAGGCCGCTCCGGGTAAACCATCCAATGGGATAGGACTGCACCCCGATTCCCTGGAGTTCTGTTCTCGCGCTGGCTCCCAGGGCCATGGTGCCGGTGAGAGGAGAAGTCATAATGGTCACCACATTGGCCGGATCAAATCCGTCAATAGATTTGTCTTTAACCAAGTCAAAGAAAATTGCCGACCCGATCCCGTGACCGCCTCCCCACTGCTCATAGTCCTTGGTGTCCAGTGTTGATCTCTCTCTCGTGCTTAAATTGATTCGTAAAATTTTTCCTGCGTAACCATTCATAGTGTACTTCCTTTATTTTGATTTATTTTAGCGCGGAGAAACTCTCACCGTAAAAAGGATATTAACACCATATGAAATTATTCTGTGGTATATCCCAACAATCCCCAGGTCTTATCGCGCAGATTTACATTGTATCCTTCATCCCCTAGCTGAACAGGTATTTCGGCGGTGAACTGTATTGCCTTCATCGGACAGACGGTTACACAGGCCTGCTTTCCGCCCGGGCCGCCCTGTTCATTCCAGAAAACAGAGCTTGCGCACAGATCACATTTCTGGGCGTAAACTTCTTGAAAATTCCAGATTGGCCTGGCCGGTGCGAAGGGACACGCCGTAATGCACGATTTGCAGCCGATGCATTTCCGCTTGTTCACTGTTCTCACATTGCCATGAAATTTATCAACATGCAGTGCCCCGACAGGACACGCCGCGAGGCAGGCTGGAGCTACACACTGTCTGCACTGCGCTATGTTAATGTCATCGGGGAAGGTATTAAACGGGTTTTGAACAATCTGTATCCTGGCAAGCGACAGGCTCTCAAAGCCTTCATGTACCAGAGAGCATGCAAGCATACACGTCTGGCAGCCCTGGCATTTCTTTGTATCAACAAGAAGATATCCTTTTGAAGCTGCGACACCATTGGGATTTCCGCAACCTCCGAACCCCACACCAATAACGACAATGCCGGAATATTTCAAAAATTCCCGGCGGGAAATTGCTAACCCCGCTCTCTCTGTTTTTTTTCTTTCTGTTTTATCATCCACCAGTAATACCTCCGCGCATGTGTATGTTTTTTACGGAAACAGTATATGATTGGCTGGTTATTTTACGACTCGCAGGCATCGCCGGTGCCGTCACCATCAGCGTCTTTCCCGCACGGGACAAGCGTGATTTCCTTTTCGATCGTCTTCTGCGGGCCATCCCCCAAGGTAATAGGCTCCTGGGTCATTCCCCACGCGTATTCACCTTCTGCCGGAAATGGCGGCATTTTTTCCGAATTTAATAGTAAGACTAACAAATAATAATCACCAGTTAGACATTTGTCCCGGTAATACGAACATCCCGGGACAATCACCGTTAATGGTTTGTCCACATCTATAACAGGGTCAATGATTTGATCATCGCTGGTGCCACCGTCCGGAGGTCTCATGGGTGGGAAGCCGGTCCAGGTCGCAGTTGAATACAGAAATGCCATAATCTGTTTTGGCTTGACCGTGAGCTTCTCCGGTACCTTGATGGTCACTATCACCTGGTCGCACTGCGGGCAGAAGTCGGTAACGGGAGGCGACGGTGTGAACTCTGTGCTTTCGCACGGCCCCCAGCATCTGCCGTCATCCGCACAGACTTGGGCACCAGTGGTGGGGGTTAATTCATCTGGTGCGGACATGCACTGCCTGGTTTCGCCCGGTGCACAAGCCTCCCGGGAGCCTTCGTCACAGGTGACCTTCGTGGTCGGTCCGGTGCGCACGCAACGCACATCCGCTAGGCTAAGAATATGGTTGAACGGCGCAGCACCATTGTCAAACATTACATCTGCAATCCAGGCCGGTTCGTCTGTGGACACGGTAGATGAACAGGTCTCGAGCGGATGGCCTTGAGCGGCGGGATCCGGTTTATTACAGGTTCCGGTGAGTTCAGGTGGCCAGTAACACCCACCAACGCCAGGACCGCCAAATTCCGTTATTACACCACACGCGGGGTCAAGCATGTCTGCCCGGGGGCTGCCCTCTGTCATCGGGCAGTCACCGCCGGTCTCAGTGGCTGGGTTGCCCCTGACCAAGGTCCTTAACTCGTCGATATTTGGCAGCCGCCAGTCGTCATAGCCGCCCAGCACCAACTCTTCGCAATACCGTCTTGCATCCGGCTGGGTTACCCCTGTGTCCGCAGTGTTATACGCATCTTTCTGCGGGTCCTGCCAGGTCAGATTCGTAGC
>CAIYCZ010000136.1 GCA_903924805.1 uncultured delta proteobacterium
AATAAAAGGCAAACAGGAGGGAAAGCAAGTAGATAAAAAAGAGGGATATGATAATACAATAAAATTTACTTTGCGCCTTTGCGAGAGATTACTGTTTTTAATTTATTAGAGGATGGCATCAAGACTATGGACAAGGTTCCCATGACAAAGCAGGGATATGAGGCCCTGGTAGAAAAGCTCAGAAAATGTAAGACAGTCGACCGGCAGAAAATTATCAAAGAAATTGAAGTCGCCAGAGGCTTTGGAGATTTATCGGAAAATGCTGAGTATGAAGCTGCAAAAGAAAAACAGGGGTTTGTTGAAAAGCAGATCAAAGAGCTGGAACAAAAACTTGCCTATGCCCAAGTGATTGATCCCAGCACCCTTTCCTCTGATAAGGTTATTTTTGGTGCTACGGTCTGTCTTGAGGACTTGGACCGGGATGAGAAAATTCATTACCGGATTGTAGGGGTTGATGAGGCGGATGTGGAGCAGGGTAAAATTTCCATCAATTCTCCCATTGCGCGGGCTATTATCGGTAAAGAAGAAGGGGACTGCGTGGAAGTCCACACCCCCGGTGGCATTCGCAATTATGCAATCCTGGAAATAAACTTTAAATGAAGGCAGAAACGTGAAATATTGTCCTTTTTGCGAGTCTGAATATTTTGATGAGATTGAGATATGTGCTGACTGCAGAGCCCCGCTTATCGGCGAGGAAGAGATGAAGAAAATAGTCGCAGAACACGAGAAGGAGACAAAAGAAATTTTTATAAAGGCGGGCGTACTGGAAAATCAATTTGAAGCAGACATCATCAAAAATGCTTTAGAGAAAGAAGGAATTCCGGTTATAATTCGAAGCTTTCATGATACGGCGTATAATGGTATATTTATCCCCCAGAAGGGGTGGGGGCTTGTTCTGGTACCGGCAGAATACAGGGCAAAGGCTGAGGATTTAATTTCAACCCTTAAAAGTACCTTTAAAAATAGTGATGAACATAGTATAGATGAACCGGTAGCACAGTGTCCGCGGTGCGGGGAGAATATTGTGCCGGGAAATGAAATCTGCCCATTCTGCAAAAAGCCTCTCTAACAACTATGCACATAGTATAGCCCTATGATGAAGCAAGAAAAACCCAGGGTTGCTGCGCTCGGTGTTGATCCCGGCCTTGCTGCAACAGGGTATGCTGTTATCAGGACCCGTGCACAAGGTGGCGAGGCATGTGCCTGGGGAAGCCTTAAGACCTCTTCTAAACTTTCACTCCCGCAACGCCTGCACATTATCCACCGTGGCATAGAATCACTGATAAAGGAATGGAATCCGGTGCTTCTTATAATGGAAGATATTTATGCTGTCGGGGCGTTCCCGAAAGCAGCCATCCAGTTAGGCGAAGTAAAAGGGGTCATCAGCCTCGCGGCACAGCAGCAGGGAGTAGCGGTGATGAGAATGAATCCGACCGAGGTTAAAAACTCTATTACGGGACACGGGCGAGCAACCAAGGATCAGGTCAGGAGGGCGGTCAAGAGGGTGCTCCGGATGCAGGAAGATATTACGCCTGATCATGCCTCAGATGCTGCGGCGCTTGCTATAACCGGCCTTTCGCGGCACGGCCATTACCGGTGGTGAAGGTCTGCTATGATACGCTTTATTAAAGGCCAGCTCATGAAAATAGAAGATGACCGCGTTGTGGTTATGACCGGCGGCGTGGGGTATGAGATTCTTCTTCCCGAGATTGTACGAAAAACCTATCAGGGAAAGAAAGAAGGGGAAGATACCGTTGAGCTCTTTATCTCATTCCAGCAGACCGCCCAGCAGCCCAAACCGGTTCTCATCGGATTTAACAGCGAGATTGAACGGGAATTTTTTGAGCGGCTTATTCAAGTTAAGAATATCGGCCCGGTGATGGCAACGCGGGCAATGACCGTTCCCGTCTCAATGATTGCCAGCGCCATTGAGGAGCGGGACGTGGCGACGGTTAAAAAATTGAAAGGCATCGGTACACGAAAAGCAGAAATGATCATATCCGAGCTTCACGGGAAGATGGGGAAATACGCCTTAATCAGGGAAGACGAGCGGCAGTTCGTTGAAACATTCGCAGATGTGAGAAAACAGGTGGAGGATGTGCTGGTAAAACAGCTGGGGCACAGCCGCCCCGAAGCGGCAAAAATGGTGGCTGAAGCCTATACGCGCAATCCCCGGGTTTCCACACCAGAGGAGCTTTTTGAAGAAGTATACCGGGGGCAGAAAGAAGTCAGTAACCCTGACAGCGGTAATGAATCTCTATGAAAAAAGAAGACAGCGAATTTAATCCCCTTGCGCTGGAGCACGATGAAGAAGAGGTGCAGCTGCGCCGTGACCTCAGGCCTAAAACATTTTTAGAGTATATTGGTCAAAAACAGATCGTTGAAATGCTCAGCATCGCCGTTGAGGCTGCAAAGAAAAGGGGAGAGGTTCTTGATCATGTATTGCTGTATGGCCCGCCAGGTCTCGGTAAAACCACCCTTGCCCACATAATCGCTCATGAGATGGAAATGCCCCTCATCCATACGTCCGGCCCGGCACTTGAAAAGGGGGGAGACCTGCTGAGCATCCTTACCCACATGGAAAACGGGAATGTGCTTTTCATAGATGAAATACACCGGCTGCCCAAAGTGGTTGAGGAGTTTCTCTACCCAGCCATGGAAGACTTTGCCGTGGACATCATATTTGATAAGGGGATGAATGCCCGGAGCTATCGCTCAAAACTTGAGCCCTTCACTCTGGTGGGGGCCACGACCCGGGCAGGACTCTTGTCTGCGCCTCTCAGGGAGCGATTCGGCATATTTTGCTCTCTTGACTTTTATTCTGAAAAAGATGTTGAGAAGGTTATACTGCGCTCTGCAGTGATACTTGATATTGCTATTGATAAAGAAGGGGCACAGGAGATTGCCCGGCGGGCGCGGGGAACGCCGCGTATCGCAAACCGGCTGTTACGGAGAATCAGGGATTATGCCCAGGTGCGGGCTGAAGGCGTCATCACCAGAAAGGTGGCTGATGATGCACTTGCCCTGGAAGGAATAGATGAACTGGGTCTTACCTCTCTGGACAAGCGATTTTTAAATGTCATCATACAGTTCTATAAAGGCGGGCCGGTGGGGCTTGAGGCAATAGCTGCAACCTTGCAGGAAGAGCCTGATACGCTGGTTGACATGGTGGAGCCGTTTTTGCTGAAGGCGGGCTTTCTGGCACGGACATCCTCAGGCAGAAAAGCCACCGAGCTGGCATATAAGCATTTACAGATTCCTTCACACAAAGCCGGCAAGCAGATGGAACTCCCCAAAATTTAATAACCCTCGTCGTAATTTCCGCCACAGAAATACACAGAACAGCGCAGATTCATTTTCGTCTATTTTTTCTGTTCTCTATCCTCTGTTTTCTGCCTTCTGTCTTTGTGCCCTCTGCCTTCCGCCTTCTAACATATTTATTTGCATTCCATTCCTGTTAGTATATATTTAAACATGATAAAGTCTCTGTCACTGTCACGGCTGATTGATCAGGCCAAGTAACGGAATGAAGTTAAACGTCACGCTGATTCACGCTGTATGGCAGAGATGATATTTGCCATATATACCATGTTTGTGATGTACTGGCTGAACGGCTTTATTAAAAGCAAAAAAGAATGCGTGCGCAGGATAAGGGAGGTAATACACCTCGTATTTGAAGGTGTCGGTATAAATCAAGCAAACGCCAGGAGGAATAAGTGATGTCGAAAACGTATGATGTGGTGGTTGTGGGGGGCGGACCGGGAGGGCTCATGACGGCAAAGGTTGCCGGCGAGAATGGTCTGAAGGTTGCTCTGCTGGAGCGAAAAGAGAATATTGCGGAAATTCAGAGATGTTGCGCCACGATGTTTGCGGTGGAAAGCGATTACTACTTCGGGGAGCGGATGTACTTTAATGAAAAGCAAAGCCGGTTTATTTTCCCGGTAACGGGTTTTTCACTGAAATATGACGGCCCGTACGAGAATTTTTATGGCTGGCATATTTACACTTCAGATGCCCGGCACTATATACGGCTTGGCGATTATGATGCAAATATAAAGAAGGGGGATAAGGGGCGTCTTTCCATGGCATATAGCAAGGGTCATCTGTTACAGGGCCTGTTGAAAGATGTTCAGGCAGCAGGGGTAGATATTTTCCCCGGTGAAAACGTGGTTGACCTCAGATGCAAAAAAGAGGGTAATGAGATATATACCGCTTCGGGAAAGGTTTTTAGCGGTGTGTTTACGGTGGCTGCTGACGGTGTCAATTCCAGGCTGGTAAAAATCCTCAATCTTAACAAGGAGCGGAATTTCTATGGCACCATGAAAGGCATAAATTATTATATGACCGGGCTCAAGCTTCCCCATCCCTATGTACTCATAATGCCCACCTTGTATGAAAAGAAATCCGGATATCCCGTCTCGTATTTTCTCAAGCCAAGCCCGTTTGGAAAGGATGAGTACTGGGTATATGTAGGCGGGGCAGCGCACACGGCCAGTAATTATAAAGAGCAGCTCGATTATTTCATTTACGAAAGCCCGTTTGCACAGTGGTTTGTTGCACCAAAGGTTCGCAAAGAATTAGCCCATGTCCACAATATATGGTCGCCGGTGCCCACGCCATTCCGCGATAATGTTCTGGTTGTCGGTGATGCAGGATGGACGATCGAGGCAGAGTGTACCGGCTCCATGATGGGCGGGCTCAAGGCCGGCCATGCCCTGTCAGAGGCTTTCAAGGAAGGTAACCTCGACCGTGACGGAGTTAAGAACTACATTGACTGGTGGTATCGACATTTCCCCGGCTCTCAGAACTATACTGAATTCCTGCAGATCATGTGCAGCCCCCTTATCGGTGAAGAAGAGTCAAATTACCTGTTCAGCCTGGTGACCGAGACGCTTCCCTGCACGCTCAATCCGTTCAACATATATAAATATATCAATGGTGCCATTGCACAGAAAGTGGACAGGATCCAGAAAGAGCGGCCGGATGTTTTACAGAAGATGATGCACATGAGCACGCTGCCCATTGAGACATTAATGGATCCATTTAAGCGGACCGGGTTTCCGAATAGTTAAAAGCTAAGGTGCGGGTTACGTGTTGCGCGATTTTCAGCATGCACACGTGCAGGCTTGATGATTTCAACTCGAAACCCGTAACATTGAAATTATTTTCCCATGGAGTAATCAATGACAAAAAAATATGATGTGGTGGTTGTCGGTGCAGGGCCTGCAGGAGCTATGGCTGCAAAGACCGCCGGTGAGAAC
>CAIYCZ010000137.1 GCA_903924805.1 uncultured delta proteobacterium
TGAACAATAAACCTGCAGGAGGCCGGTTTTTGTTTTAACAAATACAACCTATAGTAAGGAGGAACGTTATGAAAAAAAATCTGTCGTGCATTGTTTTAATGGTTCTTTGCTGCTTCCTGTTTTGCCCGCTGGTCTTTGCCGCAACCTCGCTAACCCTCTACGATGATTTCAATGACAATACTATTGATCCGGTGAAATGGCTCATCTTGCCATCGGAGCAAGCCGGTGCAATTACAGAGGACAACGGCACGCTGAATATCAACGGAGAGTTTGAAAAGGGTCAAAAGGTGCTGGCATTTTTAGTTGGGCCGGATAGAAGCTTTGATGCGCTTGAGGCAAAAATAAAATTGTCCTCTGAAACTGAGCAGGTGCCGATGTTCGGGATAGTGGCAACCTTGTGGAGTGATGGTATCTCTGACTATCTGGTGTTAATTTACTTTTCCAGGTTATACAAGGATGCCCCGCTAATGATTCAGGGTGGTGTTTTGAAACTGCTCGGGCAAAACAATGTAGTTTTTGTTCAAGGCAACGTGCTTATTGAAAATGCATCATATGACACCTGGTACCGGATAAGGATGGAGCGCGACGGGACAGAGGTATATTTTTATGCAAAGGAAGGCAGTGAAAGCCTTGAGCCAGATGACGTGAAGTACACCTATGCAATTCCAGATATTATAGAACCACCTGCCTTTAACGTCATATATCTGAATGCGGAGAATCAAAGCATTTTTGACACAATACCCATTGCCGGCTCGTTTGATGATGTGTCCGTGGGCAACGCAACCACCACCTATACCATTTCCGGGAAAATTGAAGGAACGCTTTGCGATAACGCTGCCATAGCGTTGTACGACGGCGTGTTTCCTCTTACAACCCAGAAAGTAAATGCAGATGGAACCTATGCCTTCAGATTATTAACTGACCATAGGACCTATAGTGTTGGCTCTGCCAGCCCCTGCTGCCCCCTGGAGCCGGACAGGAAAATCGTTACCCTGCAGGGTGCGGATCAAAAGGATATCAATTTCACTGTTAAGGCTGATAATGCCTCTGCAGAAACCGTCTATGCCATAACCGGTGCCAGGCTTATTGACGGCAATGGAGGGGAGCCTGTAGATGATGCTCTTATAATCATTAAAGGCGATAGTATCCAGAGCGTATCCCGCTCAGGCGAAACAGATATCCCCGCAGGGGCGCAGGTGATTGATGCAACCGGGAAAACCATCATCCCCGGCCTTCATGACATGCATGTTCATATCCTGGCTGAATCAAATCCGAATTTTGCCCCGTTTTATATGCCCAAGGAACCCGTTGGGGTCGAGTATCAAAAGCATTTGTATGCATATCTTTATTGTGGTGTTACCTCGGTGCTTGATGTCGGAAGTTTTACGAGTGAGGATTTGATTTTCAGCCTGAGAAAGCAGGGGCAGGACCACTGCCTGCTTGCGCCACGGATTTTTACCGCAGGAGCTGGAATCACCTACCCACACGGATACCCTACCACAAGCCGGGTTGCCTCAAACCCTCAGGAGGCGGTACACGTTATAGATGATCTGGCAAAAAGAAAGCCTGATATGGTGAAGATATTTTATGAAAACAATTTGCAAGGTGGTAGATACCCTACGTTTGATACGGCAACCCTCAAAGCCCTGATTGATGAATCACGAAAGCTCGGGCTGAAAACAACGGTTCATGTGTTTCATCCTCAGCTGGCAAAGAAGCTTGCCCCCTTGCAGCCGGATGCTTTTGCGCATTTGCCCCCTGGTGGCAGATCAGTTGATTCTGCGATGATTAAGAATCATATCGCCTGCACA
>CAIYCZ010000138.1 GCA_903924805.1 uncultured delta proteobacterium
AGCGACACGTCGCCGCTTACAATCTCTCTCCTGTTGCCATGTGGGTCAGTTACAATAAGATGCCCGTCACTGTCTATGCCCCTGGCAATTCCCTCGACCTGCTCATCCCCTGAAACTACGGTGACCTGCCTGCCCAGTACCATGGAATACTGCTCCCACTGCCTTTTTAAATCATCTCCGCCGTTTTTTATGAGTCCCTGGTAGAGGCGGTCAAGCTCTTCAAGCAGCGTGTTCAGGAGATCGATCCGGGAAACCCGTCTGCCGTATTCCTTCTCCAGCGTGGTTGCTATACCTTCTATTTCCGGATATTCGTGCAGGTCGCCGTTTACGTTGATCCCGATTCCGACAACAGCATAGTGCGTAGAGTCTTTTTCTGCAGCAAGTTCAGTCAGAATCCCGCACACTTTTTTCATATTAAGGTAAACATCATTGGGCCATTTTATAACTGCGGGCAACGCGCATACGCGGCGGATAGCAGTAACTACTGCTATTGAAGCCATCATGGTTAACCTGAAAACAGCAGACGGTTTGAGGGGCGGATAAAAGATAATGCTTGAGAGGATGCTGCTGCATGAGCGGGACACCCAGCGCCTCTCCATGCGCCCCCGGCCGCTGCTCTGCTCTTCAGCAATGACCAGCGTTCCGTCTGCTGCCCCGGAGCAGGCAAGCTCTTTGGCAATGCTATTGGTAGAGTCGGTTTTCCGGAAATAGTGAATCTCCTGTGCGACAATCTCCGTAACCAGTTCTCTTCGGATAAGGGCTGGCGACAGCCGGTCAGGAATCTCTGTAAGACGATATCCCTTACCGGCACGGGCCTCAATACCCACGCCTTCAGTTCTTAAATGTGCTATGTGCTGTGCTATATCGTCCTGAGAAATGCCCAGTAACGTTTCCAGAACTGCGCCGGAGACAAAGCGCCCGGTATGGGCCATGAGTGCCGAAAGTATCCGTTCCCGGGTATCAAGGGGTATCACTTTTGCTGCGTCGAAGTTTAATAAAGCTTCCTGACTGGCGGGTTTTGCGGGGCGCAGACCGATCAAGAGTGCCACTGCAGACCCTTACACAGATGCCGCAAATATAGTGCCCTATATTCGCCTTGGTTTTAAATGTGCGCAGGGTCTCAAAACACCCCCGGTGATTGAATTGTTCCTGATCATCATGGATTGCTCCGGCTGGGCACGCTGCGACGCACGCGCGACATTTACCACAACCCTCTTTGAGGGGTGTGTTGGTCAGCAGCGGATAGTTGGTTAACACCGTCACCAGCCGCACCTGGGCTCCATACTGAGGATGCACTAAAAGGTTGTTCCGGCCAAGCCAGCCATTCCCGGCTGCAATGGCAACTGCCTTGTGTGACACATGGCCTCTCTGGTTCTCCCAGTCAATAACCTGCGAGGCAGCAATGGGAAGGGCGCGGTAGCCTTCTTCCTGTATGGTGCGGGAAACAAACAGGGCTGAGCGATCCAGGAGATAATTGACCTGACGGTAGTGGTGCAGATAGAGGGGCGTGGGCTTGTCCTTGATATCATCAAGCACCGGCTTTAGCAGCCTGACACCCATGGAAATTGCATGGCTGCACCCGTCCAGAACGGAGCTGTCAATCGCGTGAAAATCTTTTTTCAGCTCATCAATCCGGGCCACCCCAAAAAGATCCATGCCAAGGCCAAGGGCTTCTTTTTTCAATTGAGCGGTATTTTTCTTTTTTACTTCCAGGTCTTTTGTTTTCATACGGCCGGAATGCTCCTTTCCCCTTTTACGTTAACGGTTAAACCTGCCTCATGTTTTTTCATGTAAATCATCAATATTGAAAGCGCAGCAGGCGTTATGCCTGAAATCCTCGACGCCTGCCCCAGAGACGCAGGCTTTATCTGATGCAGCTTCTGCCGCACCTCAGTTGAGAGACTGGGGATTTCGTAAAAATTTAAATCCCGGGGTATCAGTTTCTGTTCCATGCGCCTGAACTTTTCAACCATCTGCTGCTGCCGCTCTATATAGCCTTCATATTTAACCTGTATCTCAACCTGCTCCAGGGCACTGTCCGAAACAGCGGGAGCCAGCGAAGGCAGTTCCCTGAGTGCCCGGTAATCTATCTCGGGCCGCCTGAGCAGCTCTTTTAAAGAAACTGCCTGACGGATTGGAGAGCTTCCCCGCCGGCTCAGCCATTCCTGGATTTCCGGCGTGGGAGCAACCCGTGTGTCTTCTATCCGTTTACGCTCTTCCTGGATTTCACGCTCCCTCTGCTGAAACCTGGTATAATCATCTGTGGCGACAAGTCCCAGCCGGTACCCCTTTTCCGTCAGACGCAGGTCAGCATTGTCTTCCCGCAGAAGCAGCCGGTATTCAGCCCGTGAGGTAAACATGCGGTACGGCTCAGTAGTGCCTCTGGTCACCAGGTCATCAATCAGCACCCCTATGTACGCCTCCGACCGGTCCAGGACAAACGGCTCTTCTCCCGTTACGCTTAGTACCGCATTTATTCCTGCCATAACACCCTGGGCAGCTGCCTCTTCATACCCTGATGTGCCGTTAATCTGGCCGGCACAGAAGAGATTTTCTATGAGCTTGGTTTCAAGGGTTGGTTTGAGCTGTAGCGGATTGATGTAGTCATATTCTATGGCATATCCGGGACGCATTATTGCAACTGATTCCAGCCCCGTGATGCTGCGCAGCATCCGTATCTGTATATCCAGAGGAAGGCTTGTTGCAAGGCCGTTTGGATATACTTCGGTGGTGTGTCTTCCTTCAGGTTCAATAAAAACCTGGTGGCGTTCTTTATCGGCAAACCGCATCACCTTATCTTCTATGGACGGGCAGTAACGGGCCCCGGTGCCCTTTATAACACCGGTGTAAAGAGGCGAGCGGTCAAGCCCTTCCCTGATGATTGCATGGGTTTTGGGATTGGTGTAGGTGATGTAGCAGGGAACCTGGCTGCGCGTGATTTCTTTTGTTGAAAAGGAAAAGGGCGTCGGTTCGCTGTCCCCTTCCTGAATCTCCATGCAGCTGAAGTCAATTGTTTTGCCATCAAGCCGCGGCGTCGTGCCGGTTTTGAGTCTTCCGACCGTAAAGCCCAGCCCTCTAAGGCTTTCAGATATCCCGATTGATGGCCCCTCACCGAGTCTTCCGGCAGGAAAGCTGGCAAGCCCTATGTGAATAAGACCGTTTAAAAAAGTCCCGGTAGTAAGAACTACAGCTGTGCCGGAAAAACGCTCGCCAAGCGAGGTTTCAACCCCTTCCATGCGGCCGTTTGCTACCAGCAGCTTTGCAACTGATGCCTGTCTGATTTCCAGATTTTTCTGTGATTCAAGGACCTGCTTCATCCACAGCCGGTACGCCTGGCGGTCAGCCTGAGCACGGGAAGACCTTACCGCCGGCCCTTTTTTAGTGTTTAACCTCCTGAACTGAATACCGGTAGCGTCAATGGCGCGTGCCATCATGCCACCAAGCGCATCGATTTCCTTAACCAGCTGCCCCTTGGCAAGACCCCCGATGGCTGGATTGCAGGACATAAAGGCAATGGTATCCAGATTCTGGGTCAGCAGCAGTGTGCGCCGCCCCATGCGGGCTGACGCCATACACGCCTCGCATCCTGCGTGTCCGCCACCTACGACAATGACATCATACTGTTTTGAATAAGAAAGCATAGCATTTTAACCGAGGTATAGAATTCAAGAAGCCAGAATAAAAAGTGTGGAACGTAAAACGTGAAAGGTGAAAAGTAAAAAAATATTCTGACTTCTGCCTTCTGTCTTCTGTTTTTATTTACGCAGTTGTATGAATATCACAAAAGCAAAACCCCGTAAAGCCTTCATCACCTATAATTTTTCTGATAAATACTTACACCACTGAATCATGGGTATTCTGTTAAGCTGTTAAGCCGGCGTGCCGTTTTCTCCCTGAGTAAATCCCCACAAGCTCACGTCCGTGGCAGTTTATTTATTTAATATATTTTCATTACATCTTTGGCATTCATCCGCAGCCTTACGACCGCGGTCTTCTGCAACTGGTTGAAATCCTGAAAATCTGCGTTAATCTGCGTCCAAATAAAAAGACAAAAGAAGATTGAATTTGGAACTCACAAAGATAAAAACAAAAATTTCCTGATTTCTTGAGTTCCAGATTTTTAATTTTTCTTTCCATTTTTGTAAGAATTATTTTAT
>CAIYCZ010000139.1 GCA_903924805.1 uncultured delta proteobacterium
CTTTGTTATAGGGCATCGTGCTCCCGTGCCCGACAAGTAACATTCCCTTCTGACCCATATAACACATAGTATTACCGGGAATCTTAAAAATTCTTACCAAATGTTTTTTTGGGATTGTATTACCCCCATGATCAATAAGTAATTTTTAATCGCGGGATAGTACAATGCCTGAATCATTTTTGAAAACACATCCTGTCCTATTCTTCCTGTCAAGATCTGGACTACTTCCCTGGAAGAGCGTTACGAAATAGTATTTTGGGCTCTGGAGAAATGTTTACCATAAATCTGAACGTTCATGAGGGTTTCACCCCAGCCGCTATAGCTCCCCTCGAAAGCGATACTCCCTTATAATCTTTTTTGATTGTTCGTATCTTTCCAGACTGGATAAACGTACTATTTCCCATAAAACCCTGGGGCATGTAGGAAAAAAACGTTCATTAAACAAAACGGTTAATCGATTGTGGTTAATGCAAAGTAATTTGTTTGATCAGTCTCAACAGATATGAATCTATGATGGATGCTTTCGAGCACTTTGGGCTGCTCATTAACAACCGTATTGTTAGGACTCCCGTGGCGATTGCATCCATGGCGGGAATGGTTGATTCAGCCTACGTCCTTGAACGCTCCGATCATATCGGTGCTGCATTTATCGGGGGATACTCCATTGACCAATCCACCATGGATGCGGCAAAGGCTATCACTGCTGAGGGGAACCGTAAGGAATTTTTATACGATGACCCGGTCGAAGAACTCAAAAAACAGATAGCGCTCATGGAAAAGAGCACGGTTGTACTGGGACTCAACCTCCGGGGCAGTACTCCCGATTCATTCGGTGCCATTGCGCGATCGCTGGGTGAAAATGTTGTCTATGAGATTGATGCCCATTGCCGGCAGCCAGCCATGATAGCTGCCGGGTGTGGAGAGCATTACCTGAAAAAACCCGGGGAATTAATGGCTGTGGTCAGGGCGCTTAAATCTGAAAATGTCACCGTATCGGTGAAAATCCGTGCCGGTGTTGCAGCTGATGACCGGCTCCTCGCCCGGAAACTGTGGCAATCCGGAGCAGATATTCTGCATATTGATCTGATGGACTTCGGTTCGGCAAAAATCCGGCAGATCCGGAACAGCTGCCCGCTCATGCTGATTGCCAATAATTCCATAAACACGTTTGACCGGATGCGGGAGATGCTCTCCCATGGGGCGGACATCGTGTCGCTTGCACGTAAATCTGACACACGCACCCTATCAGGACTGGACGCCGCCATTACCCGTTATGCTATGGAAGAAGGGTGGTATAACTCTCCCAAACAGCTGTGCCGGGGCGGGGACATCCGCGCACTCACCTTTTGCTGCATGCCGGTCAAAGAGTGCCCGCTCCTCCCAACTCTTTCCCGGATCGACATGCCAAAAGAAGCCTACATCCAGATGAAGCTGGACACGGTAAAAGGCACCCCCCTCCAGAAGGGGAATCAGACCTGTTTTGGAAGCCTTGCCTGGTGCTGCAAAACGTCTTCACCCTGCATGTTCCGCGATATGACCCTCAAGCAGGAGGGGCTTTCAAAGAAAGAGTATATGCGCCTGAAACGCGAGCTCTCAGATACTATAATGAGCAGTGTATTCCATGACGTGCCTTCTGATGAGAGCAGCTGAACGTGCACAACTAGCCTTGATGCTGGAGGTCTGCGCCTACCCAAAACCGGGGAACGTCGACCGTTGTCATGACTATCCTGATACCCGTCTTGAACATTTCCTGGCATCAACACTATTTGCCCGTCCGGCGCTTGAAGAGGCTGAAACAGGAACCGGGCGGATCGGGGAGATCATCAGGCATGCAGTCCGGGACACCAACTGTCATAAAGGCGGCAATACGCATTTTGGAGCATTTATTCTTCTCATCCCGCTTGTATATGGCGGAGATATTCCCGGGGCGATCCGGGCAATTGAAAAGACCGATGTTTCAGATGCAGTTGCGTTCTACAAGGCTTTTGCTTTGACATCGGTGAAGATGAACGTCACGGATGAGCTGGATGTGCATAATCCCCATACCCTCACGATGATCCGGGACCGGGATATGACACTTCTTGATGTGATGGGACATTCGGCGGCAAACGACATGGTAGCACGGGAGTGGGTAACGGGATTTCCCTTAACAAGACGGGGAGC
>CAIYCZ010000140.1 GCA_903924805.1 uncultured delta proteobacterium
GTAGGGTGGGTGAAACCCACAAAGAGGTGAAGAGGTAAAGAGAAAAAAGTTCTGTGAAGTTCTGTGTAATTCAGTGGCTATTTTTATTGTTAGATAATAGCAGGAATTATGCTATATGGATAAAAGGTGGAAAGTGGAAAGTGAAAGGTGGAAAGTTCAGTGAAGTTCTGTGCAATTCTGTGGCTATAAACTATTACCCTTAAACCTTGAACTTTAAACTTGGAACTTATAATTTTTTGTGGCTATAAAGCAGGCTGGTGAATGAATAAGAAATGTGCTGTTATAACAGGTGCTATGAGCACGGTAATAATCTTCTGCGGTCTTATCCTTCATGCAGGGGCAGTGGAAGGACCCTATGACAGTATCTCAAAGAGGAACCTTTTCCATCCCGAGAGAAAAGAGTGGATGATGGAGAAGGCTGATGCCAAAAAGCCCGAGGATACCAAGAAGACCGTGCCGAAGGTGGATACAAAACAGATTCAGCTCCTTGGTACGGTCATTTTCGGAGATGTCCGCAAGGCCATTGTGCGCAGCGCTGCTGCCAGGGGGGGAGCGGACAGAAACGCTGATACCTATATGGTTGGAGATTATATCGAAGGCTATCTGCTCAGGGAAATTGAAGAGAAAAAAATGGTCATCAACAACAATGCGACTAATGAGGATATAATTCTGTTCCTGCATGAGGGAAAATCCCAGCGCTCAACCCAGAAGACCGATATCGCTCAGGAGCCCCCGCCGCCAACGGAAGAAAAGCGCATTGTGCGGAGAAAGGGAGAGACCGGAAAGGAGGTCACAGAGCGGATAAAAAAGACCATTGAGGTTCTCAAGGGCAGAGAGAGCGATCTGGTGCGGAAACAGGCGGAACGGGACCTGGGAAAACTGCAGCGGCTTATTCCGATGATGCCTGAGGAGGATCAAGGCCAGGCAGCGATGCTGAAAAAAGAGCTCGATGAGACGGCGAAGCGAAAGAAATGAGTGGCAAACAGAGAAAGACCCCACCACCCCCTCCCGGTAAAACAAAAAAGGCTATCCTTCCGGCACCGCACCGCACCCGGAACGGCAGCATCATGTTTCTGCTGTTATTCCTGGTTGTAACCGCTGTCATGTACGGTAACAGCCTGAACAACACGTTTGTCTTTGACGACATCCCCCTCATTGTTGAAAACAGCCTCATCAAGGATTTCAGGAACATCCCCATGATTATGGGACTTGAAAACGGCCAGCCCATGTACCGGCCGGTACGCTACCTGTCCTATATGATTGATTATGCAATTTCGGGGATGAACCCGGTTGCCTACCACGGTGCCAACTGCCTGTACCACGCGCTGACCGCCTTTGTACTCTTCCTGCTCCTGCGCACGCTTACGGGTAGCAGGCCTACTGCCTGTGCCGGAGCCGTGCTGTTTCTTGTCCACCCGGTGGCAACAGACAGCGTTACCTATATTTCAGGCAGGAGGGACATACTGGTAACGCTCTTTTATCTGCTGTCCTTTTACTTCTTTGTCGGCTACCGGAAATCACAAAAACCGTGGTACGCCGCAGCAACGCTGCTGTGCTTTATCCTGGCACTCGGCTCAAAGGAGATGGGGGTTACGCTGCCGGTCGTATGCTTTTTATATGATTTCACCTGTGCATTTGCAGGGATGCAGAACCAGCCGGCTTCCCTGGCGCATAAAATAAAGCAGTCTTTGCTGAATATGGTTGCGTCACACGGGAAGCTCTATGCTGCCATCGGCGCGGCCGGGGCAGTTTTTTTCTACGATAAAATTTTTGTGCACTATCCTTCGCTGATTAATAGTTTTTACGGCGGCACTGCCCAGAGCAACTTTGCTACGGTCATACGGATTGTCTGCTATTACATAAAGCTGCTGCTGCTTCCGGTGGCGCTCCATGCTGATTACTCATATAACTCTTTCCCGCTGTCCCGCTCCTTTGCCGAGCCGCGCGTCATTGCGTCGCTGCTGGTGCTTGCGGGATGCCTGTGGTTTATCATCCGGTCACTTAACCGGCAGCGCTGGGTGTTTTTCGGCGGCATGTGGTTTTTTGTCACGCTGCTGCCCGTATGCCAGATTTTCCCTCACCATGAGCTCATGGCTGAACACTACCTGTATCTCCCCGCTATCGGGTTCATAATTCTTCTGACACCGCTCCTGCAGTATCTCATGGAGAATAAAAATAAAGCGGCCTTGGTGCTTTTTGCCGTGCTGCTGCTGGTGCTGTCAGCACGCACCATGGCGCGCAACCGCGACTGGCGTGACCCGATGACCCTGTGGAGCAGCGTGCTTAAGCGTGCACCGCAGTGCGCCCGCGCCCATGACAACCTGGGGACGGAATATTTCAAGCGTAAAGAGTACCCGGCGGCACTCATGCACTATAAACAGGCGGTGCAGATCCGGCCCGAGCATGCAATCTTTCACAATAACCTCGGCAGGGCATACGGGGTGGTCGGGGATATTCAGAATGCCCAGGCGGAGCTTGAGCAGGCTGTGGCCTTAAATCCCGGGCTTGCCGAAGCCTACAACAACCTGGGCATCGCTTATTATCAGAAGGGCGACTACCGGAAAGCCGCAAAGCTTTTCTGGAAAAGCGGCTTTATGAAGCCCTCCGAGCTGGTGAGCTTCAATTACGCAAAAAGCATGCTGCAACTGGGTGTAGTGGCTGAAGCGGTCAGGGCGTTTGAAGAAGCGGTGCGCCTGAAGCCTGATTATGTGGACGCATATCAGGAGCTGGGGGCGATCTTCTTGAAGAAGGGCGACCGGCAGCGGTGTGTGGCGTATCTGGAGAAAGCGCTGCAGGCAGCACAAGATGTATCGCAAAAGGAGCGGATTGAGAAAGCCATTGAATACATAAGAAAGAACGGATAACAGGGTTTAAAGTTTCAAGTTTCAAGTTTAAGGTTTAAGTGCTAACTTTGCAATGAAAGCGTACCCCCTTTGACTTTGTTATAAAAGCGTACCGAAAATATTGGCATAGGGAAATTATATATGTCTATTTTGGGGGAAAGCGTTATACCAGTTAAGAAATACAAATCAAAATTCAGATAATTATCATTAAAGTTACAGTTCTATGTTTTTAAATTGTTAACGTTCTCTATATATCCGTTCTATAAAATATTTTTTATCTATAGGGGTACGCTTTTATA
>CAIYCZ010000141.1 GCA_903924805.1 uncultured delta proteobacterium
AAAAGGTAAAAAGGTCAAGAGGGGAAAAGGTAACAAGGGTTCAAGGATTCAAGGGGTCGCGGGTATTATGGGGTAATGAAAAATTTTCTTAGTTCATGAGTTCCAGATTTTTAAAGTTTTCCTTCCATTTTTACAAAAAATTTATTCTTAAGGAACTAAACTCTGCAACTCCAAAAAAAAGGGCTGCTTGATGTTCTGCAGCCCTAAAGAAATACTCCGTCATCTTAGCGGTAGTCAAACATACTAAGCCTTTGGTTCATCCGCTACATGCTCCTCCACTTCTATAAAAGACAGGGCACCGCTGGTACACCACTTGACACATGAGGGGTCAGGCGGCTCACCGCACAGATCGCACTTCAAAGGAACTTCTGTCCCCGGTTCAAAAAAGTACGGCTTTACCGGACAGGCTGCCCGGCATAATCTGCACAAATCATATTTTTCCCCTTTAATAATCGCATAATTCCTCGAGGTACACTTTGCATCGGTATACGGACCGGCTATGACCGGAAAAAAGTTGCCACCCGCAACATCTACATTTACTTTGATCCGTGATAACCGTGGATTTACCGTATCAGTTTCTGTGTGTGATAACGCACATGCGGTCTCGCAATGACGACAGCCGGTGCACTTATCAAAGTCTATCTGGATCTTTTTTACCTTTGCCTTCATAGACGCCTCCCTCAAAAAATGTATTTTTATTTTATTTATTTTGAGTGGATGTTATTATAGCCCCAGTTCTGCCAGCTTGCCCTTGGTAGGAACCCCGTTTTCATCCCATCCCCTCAGATTATAGAACTCTGGTAACATCTCGTTAAGCTTGCATAAGCGGCCCTTGGCCGGACCCTCCGGCATGGGCTCTTCCAGAAATCGTTTTGGCAGGGTATCATCCGCTTTAGTGATCCCGGCTTTGAGATTGAACAACCGCTCCAGATTCCAGATCCTCTCCCCCGCCTGAAGGACATTCTCCTGGGTGTAGCCGGCACCGGTAACAGCCTCCAGCAAGGTTACCATATCATCCACGCCAAAGCCTTCGGCAAGACTGACAAACAGGCAGAGGCCGGATGAATCAATCACCGCAGTCAAGTCCTGAAAAGCTTTTAATACGGCTGGTTTCCCCTCTGACTGAAATGGATCGCGCTTTGCATTTACGCCTAAAATTTCTGTAGCAATTAAATAGCTGCGCACGTGACAGGCCCCTCTGTTGGATGTCGCATAGCTGAGACCCATCCCCTGCACGCCGCGTGGATCATAAGCGGGGAGCCCCTGCTTTTTAACGCCCATAAAAAGTTCCGGATGGCCATACTTTTTTGCCAGTGCATAACCGCCTTCGGCTAAAAGGTCACCGATACCTTCACGGAGCCCCATCATTTCAACAAGCTTCACCAATGCCTCAGCATTACCAAAATTTGCTTTAAAGCCGATATCCTTTTCCGGCAGGAACCCTTTTTCATACAGCTCCATGGCGCAGGCGACGATGTTTCCTGCATCTATCGTGTCAACTCCCAGCAGGTTGCACAGATAGTTCGCCTTGGCTACCGCGCCAAGATTGCTCACCCCGCATGAGGCGCCAAACAGTGCGACGGTTTCGTACTCAGGGCCTTCACCCTCTCCCTTGAATGCCGGGTCTTTTATTTCGGTAACCCTGCCGCAGGCCATGGGGCAGGCATAGCAGCCTTTATTTCTCTTTAAAATGGTATCCCGTATGGTTTCCCCGCTGATTTTATCTGCTCCCTCAAACACACCGGTCTGGAAGTTTCTTGTGCACAGGATACCGCTTTCATTGATGATATGCACCAGTACCGACGTGCCAAAAATCGGCAATGCCTGGGCAGTTACCTTAGCCACCTCTGCTCTGTTTTTATCTATAGACGCGCGGACAATCTCGCGAAATTTTTTCCGATCGACAACCGGCACCCCTTTTGTCCCCGTAACTGCTATAGCCTTTAGGTTTTTGGAGCCCATTACCCCGCCAACTCCAGACCGCCCGGCTGCGCGTGTTTTATCATTGATAATGCACGCAACCCGAGAGAGCTTTTCACCGGCAGGCCCAATGCTGGCAATCCGGAATTCCTCGGCTTTCCAGGCGTCTCCGATCTCTTCTCGTATCAGGTCTTCTGTGACGTCGGTATTTTTTCCCCAGAGGTCAACCGCGGACTTGAATTCAATGGTGTCATCTTTTATCACCAGATAGACCGGCTCAGGAGCTTTGCCCTCGAAGATGATCATGTCATAGCCGGCGAATTTCAGCTCTGGCCCGAAATAGCCTCCCGAGTTTGAGCAGGCGATGCAGCCGGTTAGCGGGGATTTGGTCACGACCATATACCGGGAACTTGCTATTACCCCCGTTCCGGTAAGAGGGCCGGTTGCAAAAATCAATTTATTTTCGGGACTGAATGCATCAACAGCAGGATCCACTTCATCAAAAAATATTTTTGTTGCAAGCCCCCTGCCGCCAATGAAATCCTTGGCCAGGCCTTCATCTAAATCTTCAACCGTGTAACTTTGATTTGTTAAATCGACCCTTAGGATTTTGCCAATCCAACCGTTCATATCAAGCCCTCCTTTTTTGACAAGAAATTAAAAACCAATATCAGATACTGTTTATAGTATATTTAAAACCATTTATGATTAAGCTGGTTTGCTTTGTCAAGGAAAATAGTTATTTTTTTATTTTAAATATTTATTTAATCAAATTCAGGCAGATTCTTTAACGTAGCATAGTTAAAGACCGGGCCATCCTTGCACACATAAAAGTTCCCCACATTGCACCTGCCGCATTTCCCGATGCCGCACTTCATCCTGTTTTCCAAAGTGGTAAAAATCTGCTGCTCAGAAAAGCCCAGTTCAAGAAGGTTGTGTATGACATATTTGATCATTATTGGCGGGCCGCAGGTAATGGCAATAGTATTCTCGGGAGAGGGCTTGATACGCAGGACATTGTTTGGAACAAAGCCGACAAACCGTTTCCAGTCCGGGTCTGCAGTATCAATAGACAGGTGCACTTTTAAATCATTGCGTTTTTCCAGTTCAAACAGTTCACTTTTATAACACAGATCGTTGACAGAGCGCGCACCGTAGATAATATCAAACTGTTCAAAATCATCCCGGTTATCCAGGATGTACTGGACTATGGGCCGCAGCGGCGCCTGGCCAATGCCTCCGCCGATGGTTACAATGTTTTTGCCTTTCCATGCTGCAATGGGAAATCCATTGCCGTATGGTCCGCGGAGGGTTATCGTTTCACCTGCTTCACAGGCATGTAGGGCTGACGTCACCTTGCCCAGTTTCATGATGCTGAATTCAAGATACTCTCTCTGCGTTGGTGAAGAGGCAATCGAAATCATGCTTTCACCCACCCGCAGAATGCCGACCATGGCACACTGTCCGGGCTTCTGATTGAAAGCATGGCCATTGTGCAGGACCACTTTAAACGTCTTGATTGGCCGCGCCCCGCTGGTTTCTTCGCGTATTTCAGCAATGGTAGCTTTTTCTGGAAGATACGGATTCATTATGCAGCGCCTTTAATAGCAAGCAGATTTTCGATGATGTCCTCGTTTACCGGGCACAGAGTTATGCATCTGCCGCAGCCTACGCAGCCGAACGCTCCATGGGTATCAACATTAAATTTGAATTTATGATACATTCTGTTTTTGAGCCGCTCCATCCGTGTTGGTCGGGGATTGTGACCTGACGCATGCAGGGTATATTCCTTGTACATGCATGAGTCCCACACCCGCACCCGGCGGCCTCTTTTTTTTGCCATGGGCTCATCCTGGATATCAAAGCAGTAGCAGGTGGGGCAGGTGTAGGTGCAGATTCCGCAGCCGATGCATTTGAGCGTCATTTTTTTCCACACCGGGTGTTCAAATATTTTGCCCAGCGTATCGGTTACCCCGGTGAGGTCAATATGGCGCTTAATGCTTTGTTCCGCTTTTTGTGAGAGCTCCTGGCCCTGTTTCATATCTTCTGCTGATGCTTTTGTGAAAAGGGAGGATGCGGCATCTGCCAGCACTTTCCCTTTTTCCGTCAGTACTGAAACAAGATACCGGTCACCGAGATCAAGGCAGAGCAGATCAAGCCCCTCCTGTCCGCACGGGCTGCCTCCCACCGATGTGCAGAAACAGTTTGCAAACGGCTCAGTACAGGCCATGCCAATCAGCAGTGCTTTATTTCTTCGCGACTGATAATACGGGTCCGGGATATCTCCGGCAAACACCGGGTCAAGGAGGGTTAAGCTGCGCGCGTCACAGGGGCGAACGCCGAATAAAACAGTTTGCTTAATGTCCTCGAAACCGGGGGCCTGTATCTGATCATCCTGGTCATAGGCATACAGCGGCTCGGTCTGAGGAAAGATCGTCT
>CAIYCZ010000142.1 GCA_903924805.1 uncultured delta proteobacterium
ATCATTTCTGAATGATTTATACAGACGGGGGATAACCGGCGCGGGGGTTGCATTGATCGTGGTAGATGGCGGCAAGGGATTGTTGGCAGGGCTTGAGGTAGCCTATGGAACCATACCGGTGCAGCGGTGCTGGGCACACAAAACCCGTAATGTTCTCAATCATGTCCGCACGGCAGATCAAGAGGAGGTTAAGACTGCTCTGCACAAAATCAGTCATGCTGCAGGGATACGGGAAGCCCAGCGAATGTTTCGGCGGTTTGTGCTCAAATGGAGTGAGCAGTACCCCAAAGCAGTGGAATGTTTACAGAAGGATATTGAGGACCTCTGCAGCTTCTTTGCTATACCGGATAGTTCTCTGTGGCGTCACATTAGAACCACCAATGCCATTGAGCGGCGCTTTGTAGAGGTGAGACGAAGGACCCGGCCTATGGGAGTATTTTCAGATAGAACCAGTATGGAGAGAATATTATATGCAATCTTTACCTATGAAAATACTAAGGAAGGAACTGCTACCCCTCTCCTGCTGACACATAATTCTTGACGTTACCAAACAAAACCGGGAGCAGATTTTTTTAGCGCTGCTCATGAAGTTTTCCTTGCTTATATATTGTTTTTTTTGTAAGTTTTTCAACTTTAACAGCAATTGATTCCCTGAATTAGCATTTCGTGTATCTGTTCTATTATGTGCAGCACAAGATTCCTGTATGATGCATATGCCATGAGTCAATAGCTTTTTCACGAAGGCACACATTTTGGCTTTTGACTATTATCATTAATAACGCACTATGGTATTCTGTCAGAACCACGACAGCGGGTGTTTGCTAACGTGAGATCAATACCAGCCTGCTGTTTTAATGCGGGCTGGACAGAGACAATGGTTTTTATGTCAGGTATCGTCACATTTTTTGTACTGCTTATTTTCTGGATCTTTATGTCAGGCCTTTTTGACCTGTGGCATTTTGGTCTTGGCATGGTTTCATGCGCACTAATTGCGTATATGTCAAATGACCTGCTGTTCAAAGATATGAAGGTCGCCAGCAAGGGAAGAGAAACAATCAGACTTATCAAATACATGCCCTGGCTTCTCTATCAGATTTATCTTGCAAATATATATGTGGTGAAGTTAGCACTCCACCCGAAGATGTCTCACCTGATATACCCGCACATTGTAAAGTTTAGAACTAAGCTCAAAAAAGACGTATCTGTTTTTACCTTTGCCAACTCCATTACCCTTACACCCGGGACCATAACGGTCCTTGTTGAAGATGATTGCTTTTATGTTCATGCCATTGACATACCGGTAGCCGAATCGTTACCGGGAGATATGGAAAAAAGAGTCGGACATATTTTTGGCGAGGACTGAATGGGGAATTTCTTCCTGGGCACTGCCCTTGCGCTATGTTTTTTTATATTTCTCTGTCTCTATAGGGCGGTATGGGGGCCAACTGTTTTTGACAGAATCATCGGTGCAGGTTTTGTCGGGACTAAGACAACAATTCTCCTTCTGTTAATTGGATTTATTTACCGGAGGATAGATATGTTTGTCGACCTTGCCCTGGTTTATTCAATATTAAACTTTATCAGTACTCTTATAGTATCTAAATATTTCATCAAGAAAGGGGTTCATTCTCATCAATTATGACTTTAATTATACTTACCATGACTGCAGCATTACTGGTGGCAGGACTCTTTTTCTTCTTCGCTGCTACCGTGGGCTTTTTGCGCTTTCCTGATTTGTATACGCGCATGCATGCTACCGGGAAAGGAGACACCCTTGCCCTCCTGCTGATGGTTGCAGGCCTTGCTCTTTTCAACCTGTATGATAACTTTTGCTGGATGGGCATGGTTCAGAGTGTAAAACTGCTCTTTATTGCCGTATTCTGGTTTATCGCGAACCCGACAGCCACACACGCTGTGCTGCGGGCTGCATTTGAATCCGGAGTGACTCCCTGGACAAAAGATGGAACAGTTATAATAGACAAAACAGAAGGTGAAGGAGCATAGATGATTGCAGCTTTAAACCTCACATTCCTTGTTTTTGCCGTTATTGTTGCTTGTGCTGCTCTCAATGTTAAGGATTTACTGAGCGCCATAGTCCTTTTAAGTGCGTTCAGTTTTTTCATGTGTCTCCTGTGGACGGAGATGGGCGCCGTTGATGTGGCTTTTACTGAAGCTGCCGTCGGTGCAGGGGTGAGCACCGCTTTTTTTGTAGCAGCGATCTATAACACAACCAGGAGGACTAAAGATTGAATAAATTTCTTGCACTGTTTGTTACCCTGGTAGCAGGTGCTTTGCTGGCATACGGCGCGGAAGGACTGCCGCCGTGGGGTGACCCGCAGCAGCCTGCCAGTATTCATGTATCCCCCCGATACATTGAAAAGACGGTGGATGAGACAGGGGTGCCGAATGCGGTTACCTCTGTGCTTGCCGATTACCGGGGATACGATACTATGTTTGAGACCAGCGTCATCTTCACCGCTGGTGTTGCAGTAATGATGCTGCTCAGAGGCATGAATCATGGTAAGAGATCTTGATGATATCATTATAAGAACCTGCGCGCGTATCATGGTTCCGTTCATGCAGGTCTACGGATTATATGTTTTCGTCCACGGTCATAGCAGCCCGGGGGGAGGGTTCCAGGGCGGCTGTATCATGGCAGCAAGTTTTATCCTTCTGGCGACAGCATTTAATATCAAAGAGGCAAAAATGCGTTTCACGGAAAAAGTAAATGGTATTTTCTGCTGCCTGGGAGTTTTCATCTATGCTGGTACCGGGGCTGTGGCGGTTATCTTTTCCGGAAATTTTCTTGATTACAGCAGGTGGACTAATATACTGCCGACCAATCCGGTCATGGCACGATACTACGGCATGGCACTGATAGAACTGGGTGTGCAGATTACCGTAATGGCGGTGATGGTCTCTATTTTCCTTGATCTGGTGACCGGCGGAAGCCACGAAGAGGTCATGAAAACTGATGATTGAATGGATGGTAACCAAGCACAGCTACTGGTTTTATATAATCCTTATTATGACCGGCTTTTACGGCATGATGGCCAAAAACAACCTGATGAAAAAGCTTATCGGGATGAATATATTCCAGTGGGCCATTATTCTTTACTACATCTCCATCGGTTCAAAAAAAGGAGGGACCATACCGATTATCGATGCACAGGCTGCGGTGCGCCATGCAGTGCGTGCAGCCGATTACATTAATCCGTTACCGCATGTTCTTATGCTCACGGCGATTGTGGTGGGGGTCGCAACTACCGGCATTGCGCTCACCTTGCTGGTTATTATTTACCGGAAATACGGTACGCTTGAGGAAGATGAGATTATTGAGGCACTAAAGAAGTGACTACCCAGCACTTTCCCGCACTCATAGTGGTTACCCCCCTCATGCTTTCCTTTATTGTTTTTGCGGCTGGCTGGTTCAACAGGAAATACTGCTTCCCGGTGGTCATTGCTGCTCTTGCTGCATGCCTGGTGTTTTCAACCGGCATCCTGAGAGCGGTTTTAATCAA
This sequence comes from uncultured delta proteobacterium, assembly GCA_903924805.1. GTDB lineage: Bacteria > Desulfobacterota > WTBG01 > CAIYCZ01 > CAIYCZ01 > CAIYCZ01. The sequence goes on from CAIYCZ010000142.1 coordinate 3,522, forward strand.
GGGCAGTGCCATTCATTATTACTTAGGGGGCTGGGAGCCTCCCTGGGGGATTGAATACGTTGTCGACCACCTGAATGCTCTCATGCTGGTCTCCATCACCATAATAGCCTTTCTTATAGCGATCTATTCAAGGTCGATTGCTGTACGGGAATTCCCCGAGGCAAAACTCTCACAGTTCTACACCCTGTTCCTCCTTCAGGTGACCGGACTTTTGGGCATAACCATTACCGGTGATGTGTTTAATCTGTATGTGCTTCTGGAAGTCGCTTCCTTTTCAGCATATGCAATTATCGGCATGGGAGAAGGAGGCGCTGCTTTTGCCGCCTTTCGCTACATGATTTTTGGAACCATCGGCGCGTGCGCCTATCTGCTGGGCGTAGGGTATCTCTACATTATCACCGGCTCACTCAACATGGCGGATCTGAAGCACCTGTTGCCGGCTCTGTACCAGTCAAAGGTATTGATCGTCGGTTTTTCATTCCTGATGGTCGGGGTGGCGATAAAAATGGCGCTTTTCCCTGTCCACCCGTGGCTACCGGATGCATACACCCTGGCACCATCCTGCGTGAGTGCCCTGTTAGCTCCCCTTTTCACCAAGGTGGGGGCTTATGTGCTCATCAGGATACTGTTTACGGTGTTCGATCCATCCTTTTCTGTCTCCCGGTTCCCGGTAATGGCTCTGCTTGGCTGGACAGCAGCGATAGGGGTTATGTTTGCCGCTATTCTGGCACTCGCCCAGTCTGATTTAAAGCGGATGCTCTGTTACCTCATTGTTTGTGAGATCGGGTACATTGTGATCGGCATTGCATCTGCAAACCGGTTTGGCCTTACCGGGGCAATCTTTCATATCGTAAATGACATGTTTATGATGGCATGCCTTTTTACCGTTACCGGTACTGTTTATGCGCATAAGGGCACCAGGAATATTTATGAGTTTCGCGGTCTCAGCAAAACGATGCCGCTCACTATGGCAATATTTGTAGTAAGCG
>CAIYCZ010000143.1 GCA_903924805.1 uncultured delta proteobacterium
TCACCTTAGCTTGACCTCATGACCCTTGACCTTATTCCCATGAGCGGATAGCAGCGGGGAGGAGAACAAGGGAAGAATGGGAAAATAAAATGGCGGATAGAAAAACTCTGTAACCGCCATCAATGATTCTATGAAGAGTGTGATTTTGTATGGTGCAGCAGTGTAACAGGAAAGGCTACAGCTGCTCAACTTGAAATGACATGTGAAGATGTGAACCTGCTGGTTCCTTTTATTCCCATAACAAAATATTTCCGGCTGAGCCGGTTGAGGAAACGTGGAAAAGAAAAAAAAATATTACAGCGTTGCACGAGGACGTAAAACAGGCATATTTGCTGCGTGGTACGGCCCTGATGGTGCTGAGGTCCAGATAAGGGGATTTGCAGGAGCACGGTACAAGGGTTTCCCGACAGAAGAAGAGGCCCGGGAGTGGCTTGATTCAATGACTGATGAGAGCCAATCCTCAAAAAGGACAGAAACCGGCAAGAAAAGCAGCAAGGCTGAAGCTTCTGTTCCTGCCCGGGAGCTGGTGCCGAAAGCCGGAAAGATTTTGATTTACACTGACGGCGGGTGCAGTTACAACCCCGGGCCGGGAGGCTATGGGGTGGTTATTTTAAAAGGCAGGGCAAGGAAAGAGCTTTCAGGGGGCTTTCGCCTGACAACCAATAACCGCATGGAGCTGACTGCATGCATTGAAGGGCTTAAGGCCCTTAAAACCGCCTCATCGGTTACTGTCTGCTCGGATTCAAAGTACGTTGTCGATGCAGTGTCAAAGGGCTGGGCGCGCACGTGGCACAAAAACAAATGGATGAGGACCAAAACAGATGCAGCAGAGAATTATGATTTATGGGAGCAACTCCTTGACCTGTGCGACCGGCACCGCGTTGAGTTTGTGTGGGTGAAGGGGCATGCGGGCAACCGGGAAAACGAATGCTGCGACCGGCTGGCTACCGGGGCGGCGGCAGGCAAGAAGCTCCCAGCCGATAAAGCCTATGAGAGCGGAGAAACCAGGGTTAAGCTTACATAAAATAAATTTTCCCTGAGTCCCGCAATTCCGCCACCCCTCCGGATTTTTGCACGGTTGTTAAACCATTTCTCCTTCTGCTGCCCTTCCCTGTAGGATCCTTTATGCTGAGTCTTAGATCCACCTTCTTTATCGCACAACAGAACCTGTGTGCAGTCAGGCGCGATCAACCACCTCACTAACGCCCTCTCTTGCAAGCCGTGTCATTGATTCAGGAACCCCTGGTGCCTCTTTTCATCCTTCTTGGCCTTTTTCGCGGCCCTTTTTTCCTTCATGGTTTTGGCGGGTTCCTTTTTGTCTACCTTCTTACTGTTCTGGCCTTTGCTCATGGTTTTTGCTCCTTATGATTGAGGTTTTTAATATTTAATAAGAAGTTCCTTTTGGATAGGGGAAGTATAGAGCGGAGTCACGTGCATGTCAATAAAAAGGTCGCAACAAAATATGGCGATGCGCAGGGATAAAAGACAGTTCTATTAAGATGTGAAAAGAGAAAAGTGGAACGTGAAAAACAAGCAGAAGGCAGAGGGCACAAAGTAAAAGCTGTGCAAAACCGGGCAGTGTCATCTGGTTCGCATGAATAAGAACCAGGCGGTCAGGATTGAAGCGGTGGTGATCCAGATCGGCAGGGTGAAATGGTGACCTACAATGTACCCGCCGATGAGCGGCGGCAGAAATTGAGCCATAGCCAGTACGGACTGGTTGATGCCCAGCACCTCCCCCTGGCTTTCAGAGCCGCCGAGGTTGGAAATGAGCGTTGTTAAATTCGGGTTAGACAAGCCATTGAACAGCGGTATGAAGATGATAACGGCAAACAGCAGCGGGAAACTCGGCACCAGAAGCAGTATCGGGAATATGCCCGCCGACAGCAGGAGCGTAACGCTCAAGACCTGCGCCGGCCTGAATTTTTCCGATACCGGCCGGACTATCACGGCCTGCGTCAGGATTCCCCAGATTCCGAAGTAGGAATAGACAATGCCAATCTGGGACTGTGTCACGGCGAATTTTTCGAGGAGATAGACCTGAAAGAACTGCGTGAAGAAATTGAACCCGAAGCCAAGGAAAAAGACAACGAGAAACATATTGCGGTGGGCAGTCTTCTGAAACGCCTTTGCAATGTTGATCGGGCCGATCAGAATGTGAAAATCCGCATGGCGTCGTTTTTCCGGCGGCAGGGTTTCTGATAATTGCCATGCTACCTGGCCGAAATTGAGCGCCGTTAGGAGAGACGAAAGCCAGAAAGGTGTTGCATAATTGAACCAGGGGCGGATGGTCGGATCGGAAAGGAATCCGCCGAGCGCCGGCCCGATGAACAGGCTCGCACCGAACGCAGCTCCGAGGAGTCCAAAATTCTTCGGCCGGGATTTTTCATCGCTTAAGTCCGCTATGGCCGACTGCGTTACCGCAATGCTTCCGGAAAACCCTCCCATGATGATGCGGCTGAAGAATGCGAGCGCCAGGTTCCCCAGCGTTATGCTCACCGCCATTATTACAGAACCAAGAAACATGCCGGCAAGGGAAAAGAGCAGGACCTTTTTCCTGCCGCAGCGGTCGGAAAACGCACCCAGCATCGGTGCAGTGAAGAACTGACAGAGCGGGAATATCCCCAGCAGAAATCCGAGAATCGTTGTCCGGACCGGAACGCTGGTGCCGGCTGCGATTATGCCGCTGGTCTGGTCAAGGCACAGCGGCGTGAAAATGGGAATGGCGATGGTCAGCCCGATAAAGTTCAGGAAAGCCGTAAATGCAATGACCGCAAGGTCCCGCCGGAGGTGTGCCTGATCCATGCACGTTCCTTTTAATCCGATACTCAGAGTTGAGCTTTGAATAATATGTTTCTTCAGTGAGTCTGAGCGCTGCCGGCCTGCTCATCTTCCTGCAGCGCCTCTTCAATAGCGCTCACCGCCGCTTCGGTCAGGCATTGTTTCACGGCGCCACCGTCAGCGGCGGACAGCAGTGCGCCTGTTAGGATCAGCGTGGTGGGGCTAACGGCGCTGCCTTTGTAAACCGTTTTTCTGCTGAGCTTCGGCCTGCTCGGCCAGCCGCTTCCGTTATAAACCTTTACGGTAAAGTACTCTTCATCATAGTCGCGGGCATCATAGGCCGTGCCGTCAGCATCGCGGGTGTCGCGAACATAGCTCCCGGAGGCAGCCGACGGGATGTTGTTGCCCAGCGGCTGCCTTTTTACAAGCAGCGTGTCATAGCTTTCGGCGTCAAAAAAATAGGGAATGGCGATGACGTAATCAAAATTGTCAAGGCCGTTATCCACAAGCATTCCCGTCTGGCTCACATACTGGCCGTTGATGGCCATATCGATATGCTCCCCCTGGCTAAGCACCTTGCCAAAGGGTTGTAACAGCGAGGCAGGGTCATCGCTGCCCTCGGCAAATTCGCCGCTGGCATGCACCAGCTCAAAGCGGCCGGGCCAGGAAAAAGAATCCCTGATCGTCTTTTGCACTCCGGTAAAAAGCTGCTCTATGTTTTTATTATAACAGTCGCATTCCTGGGCATTAGAGTAGCCGCCGCCGGACCCGTGATGGATAAGAATTACCTTGAGCCCTGCGGTTTGGGGAATACTGTATTTACTGACGGTGTGCTGCAGCATGGCAAGCACTGCCTCCCCGAACTGCACAAATCCGCCGTAGGCAGGTGCAAATGTCAGCTTCACTGTCGGGTCAATCTCATCAACCAGGTGCTTGATGACGGGGAAGGGGTGATCGGCATGCTTGTCCCACGGCTTATTTTGAAGATAAGCATTCCGTTCTTTCAGGGTTTTTGGCCCTGCACCGTCACGAAGGTCATTGACGCATTCTTTGAATGTCTTGTCAGCAACAGCGCTCAGTCCATGGCCGTTTGCGTCATACCACTCGTGGCCATACTGCGTTAAGTTTGAAAAGCTCGGATAGGAATGAAAAACAACGATCCGGCCAACGCCTTCATCCTGAATCAGCTCGGTAATGGCCGTTTCCGTGCTATCCGGGAAGAAAGCCGGGCTGCCATACACATCCTTGTTGAGCATATAGAATTCCCAGCCGTGGCGAAAGACAAATTCAGTATCAGGCAGGCGCCTAACAAGCACATCCTTGATATTGGCCTGCCCGGCAGGCAGCGCCGCATACCCGGGCGCATCGTTGCCGTACCACCAGCGCAGCAGCTCCTCCTGCTGCGGGTTGCGGCTCCCCGGTATCCGGTACATAAAATGCATCCAGCCGAAATAATATGACTCAAAAAAGTCGGGAATGCCTCTGCCCGGGCCGTCAGGGTCATCTACATGCGGCCCGGCTATTTCCTCGCCGGAAGAGGGGACGCGGGTGGTGTCTGCAAGCAGAAGCACATAAGGAAAAAGGCCCTGGTAGCAGCGCTGCCCAAATGTGTGGTCACCGGCAAGGCTGTGGGCTGCTATCGAGTGCACGGTATCGTTGCCCGTATATTCATGACAGAGCGCATCGATGGGAGTGCCTTCTGCCACACCGCAAATGGCTGCCTCCGCCTCATCGGCATAATGGATTATGCTGTAGCAGTCGCCCCCCTCAAGGCTGCTTCCGGCAAAAAAGCCGGGTGGCAGGACATCGAAAAGATTACTTAGGAATTGCATGCTGTCAAACCGGTACAGCTCTGTCTCGCCGACATGCAGGAACAGCACGCCGACTTTCTCGGCCCGCGCCGGTGGTCCCGGCAGCAGCATAACTACCGCAAGTAGCAACAAAAAAACCCTGAATGTTTTTTTGCCATGCATTGATTGATCCCCTTTCGATAAAAGAAAAGCCGGGTACAGCGCCTGTTATTAACCAGTCGCTGGGGAGGGAATTAAATTCTCACAGAATACAATTAATTGAGAGAAACCGTAGTATGTTCCTAACGTGGACAAGCCGGAACCAAGCGTAACCACAAAATTGCAGAGAAATACAAAAACATTTTAAATTTGGAGCTCAGTAAACTCACAGCTAACACGATGCATGATCCATGATAAAACTTGCATCATGCATCTTTTACAATTTCCTGATTTCTTGAGTTCCAGATTTTTAATTAATCATATCTCCGGCTAAAAAAAGAATTGCTGCCCTTACTTCTGTTTCACCCTGAGAGCTTCCCTGATTTTCACACCAAGCCCCCGTGCCTGTTCCATGATATCCTGCTTCTCCCTAACGTCATCCATGCCCGCAACTGCCCCGAGCTTGCCCACGACCTTTATCTCGCTGTAGCCAAGAAACTTCTCCATGACTTCCAATGTGTGCTCAATCCCGTGGCCTGCCACGGCGCCCACCACGGCACCGGGTTTTCCCGCGAGGGGCTTCCTGCCATGCATGGGGTTTTCAGACTCCTTGCCGATCCCCATGTAGCCGAGGGCAATGCTGCGGTCCATCATGCTCTTTACCAGCCCGGATACCTCACCGTAATAGCAGGGTGAGCCGAGGACGATGGCTTCGCAGTCCAGCATCTTTTTGTAGAGGATGTTGGTCATCCCGTCCTGCTGCCAGCAGTTGCCCTCGAAAACACAGCGCATGCACCCGGTGCAGTAACCAAGGTTTAAGTCTATAAGCCAGATAAGCTCGGTTTCAGCTCCGGTCCCTTTCAGGACCTCCTCAACGAGGGCACCTGTGTTGCCCTCTTTTCTTCCACTTCCGCAGATTCCAAGTATCATAGTGCTCTCCTTTCCAAAAAATACTTTCTTAAATCCTCCCGCTCCACAAAACGGGCGGTAAACCATATTTTTAAAATACCTGATTACCTAAACCTGGCTCCAATCTGTGCCTCGCCCGGCTTGTTGCCTATCATCCTTTGCACGGTTATTGCCCTCCCTGCTGGCGCGCCTTTTCGATCTCTTCCACCAGTCGCACGCCCATGGCAAATGTCTGCTGCATCTTTTCCTTATACCGCTGTTCATCCACACTGTGAATCAGTCCCACATACAACTGGTCAACCACATCTATCTCTTCTATCATGAAATGGCCTGACATCACTTCAAAACAGGGCTCAGCGATGGCGGCATATTCATCTGCGGCGTCACCGGTGGCAATGAGCGAGGCCTTCTTTTTAAAACCCTGCTTCACGCGCGCATCGGGAACCTTGCCGTGCAGCCCCTTCTGCTTGTAAAAGAGGGGAAAGCGCCGTTCAATAAATGCTTTCATGATAGAGGTAACGGTAAAGTCGTAAACCGGACACGCCATAACGTAACCGTCCGCTGCAAGGTATTCCTCGAGGATGCCGGCCATGTCATCCTTGATAGGACATATGCCTATGGGCAGCTCGTGATTTTTATACACGCAGCTGTGACAGCCGCGGCAATATTTAATCTTATACTTAACCAGGTTAAACTGCTTAACCTCTGCGCCCCTGCTTGCCGCACCTTTCAGAGCACTCTCCGTAAACTGCGCGCACAGTCCCTTGGTACGGGGACTTCCCATAAACCCTAAAATCTTCATGGTTATGTACTCCTATTGAAATGAACAATTCTATGGGAAACTGCAATTGACAGGTTTTAATAGTAACAGCTCGAGTTATTTTAATACTATGCTTTTAATGTACGTGCAACCGGGAATATACAAGGGATCAGTCTTTTTTAATGTTGCCATTTTGGTTCCATAATACTATTTTGTATAGTATTAGGTTTTTGGTTAATACGTTATATGGAAAGGAAAATAAAATGGCGGGAAGTAAAAGTGAACGAGTCTCTGCGCGAGTGCCATCTCGTGTCTATACTATGTTAACACAGGCAACTGAACTTTCAGGGGCAACGCTGAACCAGTTTCTTGTTCAGGCAGCATTTGAAAAGGCGCAGTTAATTATTGGGCAGGAGCGGGTTATCAATATGTCACAACAATCTGCGAGTCTATTTTTTGATGCTATTGAAAAACCCCCTGCACCCGGAAAGAAAATGAAAAAGGCTGTAAAATCATGTAACCTACTCAAAACCAATGCTGAAAAGTAAGAATAAAACGGGCGCTGTTGTCCTCTTTCCCCGACCCCAAAGCCGCCTGCGAAGGGGATGCATACAGCATACTTATGAACATTTCCGTTGACTCACACTCCCTCCCGTCCTATACTTCCATCATTACAGAATCATTCTTTTTTTCACATACGTGATGCAATGACCGCAAAAGATTTTATAAGGGCTGTTTCCAACGGCGAAGCTGATATCATTCAAATGCTTCTGGACATTATAACCCAGATAGGAACGCCATATTGTATAATTGGAGGGCTTGGCGTCAATGCATACGCCGATCCTGTAGTGAGTCTTGATCTGGATATTGTTGTCATTGCCCGCAATCTTGAAGAACTCTGCGCAAAAGCTGTTGAAGCCGGGCTTCAGATTGAGCGATTTGAGCACAGCATCAACCTGAGCAGTTCCAAATCCGACCTTCGCATTCAACTGCAAACCGATGCGCGATACCAGGAGTTCATATCTCGATCCCAACGGAGAAACGTTTTGGGATATGAAATGATGGTGGCAACCATGGAGGATGTGCTCAAAGGCAAGCTTTGGGCTTATATGGATCAGACAAGGCGAAAAAGCAAGCGGCAAAAAGACCTTGCCGACATCACACGTTTAGTGGAGACTTACCCTGACTTATTGATACACCTGCCGGATTCGGTAAGAGCTTTGATAGAATAAGGTGAAAATATATCCCCATTTTCCCTGCATTGAAACGCTTCCTCAGAAATATGCGAGAAAATATCCTCAAAAAGTTCCTGCGGCAAAGCTTGCACGACTTGCGGTCTCAAGGAAAAGACAGCGGAACGGTTTGGGAACCTTTATGATGGTTAATGCAATTGAGCGCATTATCAGGGTTTCAGAACA
>CAIYCZ010000144.1 GCA_903924805.1 uncultured delta proteobacterium
ACGAAGGATAAGCGCAACGCAGCAGATGGATGTTTTTCAACAGCCGGTTAAAGCGTCACTGACCAGGTCAATAATATCATACACCGGAAGCGGTGAATCAAGCCTTTTCACGGCCGCGTCAAGATTGAGCTCGCAGAACGGGCAGGCGCTGACGATAGCCTCAGCTCCGGCGTGCTGTGCAGACATGGCCGCTTTAACTCCAATATCCTCCGCGATTGTACCTCCGGCAAAGATCCGCATGCCGCCCCCGGCGCCGCAGCAGATGGTGTTTTCCCTGGTGGCAGAGCGCTCTACCAGCTTGATGCCGGGTAAACCCTGAAGGATTTCCCGCGGCGCATCAAACACGCCCAGGTGCCTGCCCAGGTGGCAGGGGTCATGGTAGGTAACGGTACGTGTCTGCTTTATAGCGAAGATAAGTTTTTTCTCCCGAACAAGTTTTGCCAGGAACTCAACCAGATGATACGCCTTCGGCTTGAGCGCAGTCTCTGACGCAGCGTACTCATTTTTCAGCATGCTGCAGCACCCGGCGCACAGCGTCACAATGGTATCGCAGCCGATGGAGTTGAACAGAAAAATATTTTTTTTCATCATCTCCCGGGCAAGCTCAAAGTCGCCGATGCGTTTCTGCACACTGCCGCAGCACGGTTCATGCTGACCGAGCACGGCAAAATCAACACCCGCTTTATTCAGGATAGCTGCCGCCTTTTTTGCCCGCTCAAGGAGAGACGGATTTGACGGAACCGTGCAGCCGGTGAACAGAAGCACCGCGGCCCGCTCCTTTTGCGCGTCCTTCAACCCGAGCCCTTTTGTCCATTTCCCCTTTGTTGTTCGCGGCACTCCCCAGGGGTTATCGTACTGCCGCGTAGATTTTAGCAGTGCCTGATAGGCCGGGTCCACGAATTCCGGATTGTGCTCCAGAAGATCAGCGCGCATGGCTTCAACAATCTTTGTGGTGTTGACCAGTGGCTGCCCGGTCTCCTGATCAGTGGCACCACACTGGGTCATGCAGTTACCGCACAGGGTGCAGCTGTACATCGCTTCAGCAAGGCTGGCCGATGGGGTAATGCTTCCCTCAAGCATGCCCTGGGCAATAATGATTTTTCCCCGGGAGTAGAAATGTTCAAACCCCGGCGTTGCTTCACGCACCGGGCACACATAGGGCACCCTGGCGGTAACTTTGCCGCCGCACACACCGCACTTGCGGCAGTTGTAGATATAGCTTTTTACCGCGCTCAGTTTTGTCATCTGTTTTTTACTCATGGAATCACCTTACTCAATACAGCTGTCAGCTATTTTTTAAGCGGCGTCCACAGGCCCGGGTTTAAAATATTGTTCGGGTCAAGCGATGCCTTGATGGTCTGAAACAGGCTCCGGAAGCCGGGAGACCAGTAGGTCGCGTTCATGTCCGCCATGAAACCCTGATTGTAAACATCGATTGACCCGAGCTGACGGGCATAGAGCTGAAAGTCCCGCATCATGTTTCTGGCAAAGGCAACCACCTCGGGGTTTTCCGTGTCCTTAAAAAAGGCGTCCATCTCACCGATAAGGCTGCTGGCGTCGCTCGGGGTAAAAAATTCCCAGGTGCCGCAGCAGACAAATCCTTTTTTTGCCGCCTCCTCAAGGCGTTTTGTCCGCCAGTCAAGCAGCTGATAGTACACTCTGGTGAAGCCTTCACGGGGCAGCGTGAAAGGCAGCCACGCGGTAAGGCCCAGCGCGTTAAACAGGGCCAGCCAGTCCATGGTCATTTCACTCTCAGCGCCTCCTGATGCTGCCATCGCATCAGCCATGGCATCGAGCATGGGCGTGCGCGTCCCGCCCAGTTCTTCCGCACGCGCGTTAAAAATATCGCGCTTGACATCCATCTCTGCTTCCGTATGTCCCTGCATCATTCCCTGAGCAGTAAAATTGGTAACCTCACCGAAATCAGGCATGAAGTGTTTCATTGCTCCGGGACCGAACACCATGATGGGGTCAAACGGATGGGGATTGACCCGCTCCACGTGACGCTTCACCAGTTCCAGGGTCTTTTCCAGCGTATCGAACTCAAAAATGGTTGCCCGCAATACCGGGGGAAATTTGGTGATGCGCACAGTTGCCTCGGTCTTGATGCCGAACGAGCCGCCGTCGCCGATAAACAGTCCCGCAAAGTCTGGACCGCCAAGATTTCTATTATAATAAATGGGTTGATGAATATTGGTCCCCGGCCCGCCGCCGGTCTTCACCACGGTCCCGTCCGCAAGTACCACCGTAATGCTGACAATGTCCGGCCAGAGACCTGCGCCGCCGGCAACACCCGACATCCAGCCGCCAAGGGATACGATGTGCAGGGGGGCAAAGGGTGCGAAGATGTAGAATCCCTCCCTTTTGCAGGCAGTCTGGAGCTTTCCCATGATGATGCCGCACTGGGCAGTGACGGTCATGCTGTCATGATTTACACGTATGACCTGATTCATGCGCGTCATGTCAAGGAGCACATTTTTTCCCGGCACTCCCCGCGGCTGGCCGTAGATGCTCGCGCCGCCGCCGCGCACCACGACCGGGACTTTTAATCTGTTTGCCAGCTTCAGTATCTGCGACACTTCTTCCGTTGAGCCCGGCCGCACAATAATCGCAGCCTCGGTGCCGCCGAAGATGCTCGCATCATAGCTGTAGGGAAATGTTGCTATCGGGTCAGCGGTGACATATTTCTCCCCGACAATAGCGGCAAGCGCTTTCAGGAGTTCTTGAGAGTAGTTCTGTGCCATAAGCAGGACATCCCGTTATGAATATTTATTAATGGAGGGGGAACTTATACATCCCGTAGAGAAATGAAATGAAATCTATAAACCAGAAAATCTCGACCACGGCAATGAGCACATGAAACAGCGGCTTATTGCCTTTTTTGCGCACAATGAGCGCTGCAATGTAGGTGAACCACACCACAAAGCCGAACGCGATGGCAAAGATGATAACGCCGTTGGTGCCCTTCAGGTTTGAGCTTAATACCTTGACCCCGAGCACCGGCAGCATGCTCATGAGAAAATCAAGGATAACGCCGCCGGACATTATCCAGACAGAAATGGTGCTTCCGTTATCGCGGAAGGATTTTGCCGCGCCGGCCATGAAGGTGCAATAGGCAATGATGTACAATATCTGGCTTATTCCCATATATCGCCCCTTTTCTTTACCAGCACCAGTCCATGCCGCCGTCAACCGAGAGCACCTGGGCGGTGATGTAGGATGCCTCGCCTGATGCCAGGAAGGCAACGGCAGAAGCAATTTCTTCCGCTTCACCTTTACGCGGAATGAGCAGCTGCCCGCTTGCGACCGACTGCTCAATCAGCCAGTCGGCAAAGCTGTCCTTCTCCATCATCATCTCCTCCTCCACCTGGTGCCAGATTTCCGTTGCCACCACGCCCGGAGCCACGCAGTTTACCCTGATGCCCATGGGCGCAAGCAGCTTGGCAAGGTTCTTGGTAAACATAATGACCGCTGCCTTTGAAGCAGGATATGCGCCTGACATGCTTTTTGCGGAGCGGGCCATAATGGATGAGAGCGTGACGATTGAGCCCTGGATATTGTTGTCAATCATGTTCTGCGCGCAGGCGCGGCTGAAGAGAAATGAGCCCCGCGCGTTAATATTAAATATCCGGTCCCACTCTGCAACACTTATATCAAG
>CAIYCZ010000145.1 GCA_903924805.1 uncultured delta proteobacterium
ATCAAGAATCTCCGGGTCAGCTTGAGGATGCAGAGAGACAGATTGAATTGTTCAAAAATTTGATAAGTGAGCTCCCTTCAAAGTCGGGAAATTAAAAATAAGAACATTCAATACTGCTGAGGCGGCTGGCGAGTGTGGTGGAGCATCTGACTGCGCAGGCGGCGGCAGCCCCGGCGGATGGGGTGACTGCGGCGCCACCTATGAGTGTCCGGGAAGCGGCAGCCCCGGCGGATGGGGCGAATGCGGCGCAAACTATGACTGCTCGGGTACCGGCAGCGCGGGAGGCGAAGGCGGGTGCGGTGCAAGCTACACCTGTACGGGCGGCGGCGGCCAGTGCGGCGCAAGTCATAACTGCGGAGGCACGTATTAATAGTACGGTCATATGTTAGCGCAGCGGTACCGGCTCCCGGCGGGAATAATCATAAAAAAGCGGGGTGGGAAATATCTCTTCCTTGATCCTGCGAAACCTGACTGGAGGATTACCAATGTCAACGGCGCTGCTGCGCTGAAACTGTGCAACGGCAAGCGCACGGTTAATGATATTATCAGGATTCTTTCAAAAGCTGCCAGCCGTGATGTGACCGATGAAATAAAACACTTTTTTGAGGAACTAACCTCCCCATCCAGCTTTTTTTCTGATTCCGTTGCAGACCCCACAGCATTCAAACCCTACAACCTTCGCGGAGTTCAACTCAATCTGACCAGCCGATGCAATTTGCAATGCATCTACTGTTATGCAGATGAGCGGACCCCCACCGAACAGTGCCTGCGATTTGAAGATTACGCAACCATCATCGATGCAATCCATACTATCACTAAACAGGCAACCGTAGTTTTAACCGGTGGCGAGCCGCTTCTTGCAGATTATGCCCTTGCGGTAGCTGAATATGCGAAGAAAAAAGGGGATCAGCTCCATCTATTGAGCAACGGCTTATTGATAAATAAAAATAACGCACCCAAAATGGCAGAAATTTTTGATTTGATTAAGATAAGTATTGACGGCAGCTCACCTGCAATCCATGATTTTCACCGGGGTACAGGTTCTTTTGAGAAAGCGGCGCGTGCGGTTGAAACGCTTGTGGATAATAAAGCAAACGTGCAGGTTGCCATGACGGTAACACAGAAAAATATTGATGACGTTGCAGGCATGGTTAAAAATTATGGTGCTATGGTGACGTTTGCTCCCTTGTTTAAAGCAGGGCGGGGCAGGGCATTGAAACAGTTATCCATTTCCGGTACAGAATACTATGCTGCTCTTTCTTCAGTTACCGGAGTAAATCCGCTTAGCAACCTGTGCACTTCATTAGTGAGCGCGCAAAAACATAAACACATGAAGTGTGCCATTGGTGATGCCGAGATCAGCATCTCAGATTCCGGCGACGTGTACCCCTGCCATCTCCTGCATCTGCCGCAATTTCTGGCAGGCAATGTCAGAGAGCAGCCGCTGGAGCATATTTACCGCACGTCTGACAAACTTGCCTGGTGCAGGAATCTCACTGTTTTGCAGACAAAGGGATGCAGGAAATGCGCTATACGGTTTATCTGTGGCGGGGCTTGCCGGGCGCGGGCTTTCTATGAGAAAGGACGGCTTGATGTGTGTGATGATTTTTGCGAATATGAAAAGAGAGCTTTCATGAATGGCTTATTTGAACTGCATGAGTTTGATTCATGATACTTAACCCGGACCAGCCGGAACAAAAGTTAACCGCAAAGACTAAAAAAGAAACAAAGAAAATTGAATTTAGAACTTGAGGAACTCACAAAGGTAAAAACAATAATTTCCTGATTTCTTGAGTTCCAGATTTTTAATTTTTCCTTCCCTATTTGCAAGAAATGTAGTCTTAAGAGACTATAGATATGCATAAAACAAAAAGAGGCAGAAGGCACCCGTCCTCCGTAGCACTGCGGAGGGTGGACAGAGGCACAAAAGTACATTAGAGTGTACTGAGTACCGCGTTACTTTCTCAGTACACAGAACTCAGTACGCTGTACGAATATTCTGGCTGAGAGCTGAAGGCTGATCGGGTTACGAGGCAGAGGTCATCAATGGCTTCTGCCTTTTTGTTCGATTTCGGGGAGTGGAAGATCCTATAATAACCGGTAAGACAGAGATTTAAAACAGTGATGTTCTTGCACTCCCGCACCGTGTGTGGTAAATATTTTCCAGCGTACGCATAACCCAGTATATAACCAATTCCGCAAAAGTCATAAAATGCCTCAAAATCCGTTTTTTCCTGAATTCCTCATCATTTTGATTGCGGCAACCGTTGTCGCCCTTGCATTCGATCGCATACGCATGCCGGTAATGCTCGGTTTCCTGCTTGCCGGCGTTGTTATCGGGCCTCACGGCCTGCGGTTTATCACAGACAGCCAGCGTATCCACACCTTTGCCGAAATAGGCATCATCCTTCTCATGCTCACCATCGGGCTTGAGTTCTCTTTTTCCCGCCTCAAAGGGCTGCGCAATATCGGGATATTCGGCGGCGGTGCGCAGATTATTCTGTCCGTTGCCATTGCTATGCTTGCGGCCCGGCTCATCGGCTGGTCGTACTATGCGGGTTTTGTTTTCGGCTCGGTCATTGCGCTGAGCTCAACGGCGATTGTTATGAAATATCTGACAGACGGTGCCGAGCTTGACACGCAATACGGCCGCATTGCGGTTGCCATCCTTATCTTTCAGGATATCGCTGTCGTCCCCCTGATGATTTTAATAACGACGCTGGGGGAATCGACCGGATCAGTTGCGGTCAGATTGTTATGGGCGTTGATGAAAGCCACGCTGTTTTTCGGCGGCATCATTATTTTTGCCCGTTATCTGCTGCCCCGGTTTTTCAAACGGATCGCCCGCAGCCGCAGCCGCGAGATATTTCTGCTCAGCGCTGTTGTTATTATTTTCGGGGTAGCATGGCTGAGCGGCCAGCTCGGCCTTTCCATGGCCATCGGCGCTTTTATTGCCGGCGTGATGTTTGCCGATACTGATTTTGGTAACCGGCTGGTGAGCGAGACGATTTCGTTTCGCCACATATTTGTCAGCCTGTTTTTTGTATCCATAGGGCTGCTCTTTGACCCCCGGTTTGCAGCACTCCATGGTGGCATCATTGCAACCATTGTTGGCCTGGTGTTGCTGGTCAACTGTGTGGTGACTGCTATTGTTGTCATCTGCTGCGGTTATTCCGTGCGCATTGCGCTGGCAACAGGCATCATTCTCGCACAAATCGGGGAATTTTCGTTTCTCCTTCTGGAAGCTTCACGGCTCAGTGGAGGGCTTGATAAATATTTCTATCAGGTGCTTCTCTCAAGCGCATTCCTCACCATGTTCCTGACGCCGTTTCTGTTCAGCCTGCTGCCGCGGCTCATGCAATTTTCAGAGCGCATCCCCCTGTTTGGTAAATCGCTTGGCTCAACGCAGGGAGCCACGGAGCATTACCGGTCAGAACTTGCGGGTCATGTCATTCTGTGCGGATTCGGGCCGCTGGGAACGGATCTGGCGCTTGCATTCCGCGAACAGAATATCCCGTTTATAATAATCGAAATGAATCATCGATTGGTGGGCGATGCACAGAAGCAGTCATTCCCGGTTCTGTATGGGGACGCGGCAAATGAAGAAATCCTGAAAAAGGCGGGCATTAACAAGGCCCGGTCACTGGTGGTGACCTTTGCTGACCCTGCCGGCATGGCGCAGATTGTGCGCGTTGTTCAGGTGCTCAACCCCGATACGTTTATTGCTGTGAGATCCCGGTTTGAGCGGGATGTGCCCTGGCTCTATGAACTGGGAGTTGATGCTGTCGTGATGGAAGAGCTTGAGGCAAGCTGTGAATTGAACCGGATCATTCTGGAACATGTCGGGGTTGAACAGAAGCAGATAGAACAGTACCTTAACCGTATCCGGCAGAGAAAAGAACTGACCATTGAATCTGCCATTTTCAAGAGCACGCAGTCCCGTACCTGAGCGCAGAGGCAGTGTTGAGGCTTCCCCTGAACAGGAATATGGCCAAAGCTGTTGATAACTATGGGGCGGCATTTGTATGGACGGGCTCCCCAGCCGCTTTAGCTGTATAACTATTTGATATAGCATACTATTTGATACTGCTCAAAAAATGAGCAAAGTGCTGAACCCCCTCTTTTGATGCCTGTTTGCGGGACATGCATGAGAGGTTTTCCACAGGGATTGCACAGAATCTGTGGATTCGTTAAAAGCGTGTTAAGATATTTGCTGTGGATTATGCTGATATGCTATTTTAAACCCTATGACCACAATGGAACCCGAAAACGTTCAGGGTAGAAAAGCAACGTAATCACTATTCTTGAAAAAGGAGATAAGACGTATGAAAAAGCTGATCGCCGTATTACTTTCAGGTGTGAGCGTATGTTGTTTTGAGATGATATCTTTTGCGGAAGGATTGACGAAGACAAGCGCGGGAGAGAAATTATTTGTGCAGCACTGTGCAGCGTGCCATCCGCAGGGCGGCAACATCATTAATCCTAAAAAAACTCTGAGTAAAAAGGACCGCGAGGCTAACACTATTAAAGCTGAGGAAGATGTTATAAAAATTCTCAGGAACGGGGCGCCGGGAATGACAAAGTTTGATGCCGCTGCCATTGCAGACAAAGATGCCAGAGAGATAGCACACTATATTCTGAAGACCTTTAATAAATAAATGTCTAAACCCGAAGCGCGAAATACTGATATTTCAAATGACAAATGCCAAAGTTTAAATGTCAAATGAATGTCAAAAATCAAATTACCAATGCAATTGCAAAGTTCAAAGAGAAAAGGGAGAAATATTTGACATTTTGATTTCATTTGTCATTGGGGTTTTGAAATTTGAACTTATTAGCAAAATTTGTTTAGGATTTCGGGCTTCGAAATCAGGCTTTGCAAGCAACGGAGGAGCATTCTTAGATGCAAACTATCACATTAGGGAAAACCGGTCTCAGGGTTAAAAAGCTTGGTTTCGGCGCAATGTATCTTCCCCGCATAAAGCCTGAGGAGTCTGACCGGGTGCTCAATCATGCACTGGGTCTTGGAATAAACTATTTTGATACTGCTGCTGCCTATATGGACAGTGAAGAAAAGCTGGGCAGAGTTCTCTCAAAACGGGCAAAAGATTTTATTATTATGTCACGCTCAAATTCCTGGAAAATGGGTATTGATGCCTTCAGAAAAGATTTTGAGCAGAGCTTCCAACGGCTCAAAATACAGACCATTGATTTCTACGGCTTCCATGCCGTCAATCAGCCTGATGAGCTTGAACTGGCAATGAAAGAACCGCTTGCGTTTCTAAAGGGAGAAAAGGCCACGGGCAGGATTAGTCATATCGCCATTACCGGCCATAATCCGGTGACCATGACCGAGGCGCTCAAGACCGGTGAGTTCGAGATGGCAATGTTTCCGTTTAACGTTATTGAGAGGGAGCCGCTTCAGACACTCATCGATACCGCCAATAAACGGGGAGTTGCTACCTCCATTATGAAGCCATTGGCAGGCGGAGTGATTGAGAGCAAACAGCCTGCCCTGAGATTTTTCCTTGACCATACCATTGATGTGATAACGCCGGGCATGATGTCGATTAAAGAAATTGATGAGAATTTCAAAGCCATCGATGAGGGCAGGCCGCTCTCGAAGAAAGAGCTTGCAGACCTTGAGGAAGAGGTTTCATCGCTGGGGAAGGAATTTTGCAGGCGGTGCTCCTACTGCATGCCCTGCCCGCATAACATTATGATACCCTTTGTCCATATGATTCACATGAAATGCTATGGAAAAGAAATGAATGATGATGTGGCCTATACGCTGGAGCTTGGCAAGCGTATGCTTCCGCAGCTTGAAGCCTGCGAAGCGTGCGGAAAGTGCGTGGAAAAATGTCCCTATGACATTCCCACGCCAAAGCGGGTGGAGGAGTTACGGGAGCTGCTGGGTTCAGGGAACTCGAAGCACTAAAATAGCTATGGACTGGTGCGAGGATAATGATATAAAATATGTAAGTGAATAGGCAAAAGATTCAAACGTGGGTCCACTAAACTTTTGAAAAGGAAACAATATATATGCTCTCACCTGACATTGAAAAAACCATCAAAGTGTGTGCCCGCGAATTTAATGTGAAAGCAGTATGGATTTTTGGCTCATCACTTGAGGAGGATACTGAGGCACAAGATATTGATCTGGCAGTTGAAGGCATTGCACCAGATAGGTTCTTTAAGTTTTATGCCCGTCTCTTCATGGCTCTAACAAAGCCTGTTGACCTTGTAGATTTGTCTCAGGATTCTCCAATAGCCACTATCATCCGGGATAAAGGGGTTTGCATCTATGAGCAATGAATCTACATTTTTGCCTGAAGAACCAAAGAAAGTAGACAGTTGAGGTAAAGGGCGCTGTCCCCTTTACCTATCCAGTTGCTTGGGCGAGTTTGGCCTTCAAAGTATCTCGAAGGTTATCAGGCCCACTATTCTCAATAATCTCAAAAGAGAAGGTCTTCATGATAAAGGATATTTCCCGTGTGAACTATTCGTGGTCAATGGAAAAGGAAGTGGTTAACGATAGAATTAAGCGGCACCGTCTTTTTGGCGTCCGCTTGAATGGCTGGTTAGCCCTTCCACTTATATATCAAGGCCAAGAACTAGTGCCTCACTATTTGGAATCCATTTGATAAATTTCCCACAGTCCGCGCATATTTGTTTATAGCGAGGTATTTTCCCTATTGATTTTTCGAGATGTGTTTCAGTATGCTCACATTTTGGGATAAAGGGGTTACCAATTATATGCTTATGAACCTCACGGATGAGATATTCTTTAAGTGA
>CAIYCZ010000146.1 GCA_903924805.1 uncultured delta proteobacterium
CTGATACCGCTGTTTTCATACCTAAAGGGTACCTTATGGTTATACTTTTGTCAATACTATTTTTAATTAAAAACAGTAATCTCTCGCAAAGGCGCAAAGTAAAAATTAGAGAATCATTTTTCAGTTTTTCTTCTTAGTTCTCTTCACCACCCTCACCTTCAGCTTCTTCCTTCCCCACTCCAGGGCATCCTGGTGGCTTCTGAAAAATACCTCGATGTGATTTCCCCTGAGGCCGGAACCGGTATCGTGAACTTCACCCCACCCATAGCCGGGAACATACATCGCGGTGCCAAAGGAATATCTGGTCAGGTCTGCAGCAATGACCCCTCTGGCTGCCGTGCTTCCATCAGCGGTAATTCCCACCTGTTTGCGCTTTCCTTTGTTAGGACCCGCTATATATACCGGCATGAAGAAGTGGAAGATGCTTCTTTTCCACAGACAGCATTTCTGGCAGCCGCAGTAGGCAGTTACTTCCATGGGTATAATAACGCCTTTTTCTTTAGGAATGGTTATGGGGATTTCAGGCTCCTTTACCGCGATAAGAGAGCAGGAGCTTATAAAAAGACCGGAAACAATGAGAATAAAAAATACCACGAAGGCAAGAGCGGGTAATTGACCGGAGTTAAAACACAGTTGGTATTTAGCGTCTTTTAAATCGTTTTTCAATCTCATGCGTTGTCACAGAAAACATGGTTGGCCTTCCATGCGGGCAGGTATGAGGATTTTGTGCACTGCCGAGTTTTCTGATGAGATGAAGCATTTCACGCTCATCAAGCATTTTACCTGCCTTAACCGTGCGGGTTTTACACGCAAGCGCTGCAGCTATGGTCTTTTCACGCTCCTCTTTTGACTGGCTCAAGGATTCTTCCATCAGCTCGTGCAGGGTGTCGGTGAGCACCTTTATGCTGTCGCCGTCAGCCAGAAAAGCCGGCACTGCATCAACGGCAAATGTTCCACCACCCAGGCTGTTTATGCCAAAGCCGATGCGCTGAAAATCTGTCAGGCAGTCCTCCATAATGCTTCGCTCTTTCTGGTCAAGATGCAGCGTGAGCGGAAATAGAAGCCGCTGGGAATGGGGTGAACTGCGCCTGAAGGAATCACATATCGCTTCATAGACGATTCTCTCGTGGGCAGCATGCTGGTCAATAAGCGTAAGTCCATCTCCGGTTTCTGCAACAATATAGGTCCCGTGAATCTGCCCCAGCACCCGGATAATGCCAAAAGGATAGCCTGCTTCGCATTCTGCCAGTGCCTCCCAAGCACCAGAAGGCATGCTCTGATCCTTTGACAAATAGAATGGTTCTCCTCTGCCTTCTGCTGGTTCTTCAGCTGTCTTCCATTGTGCAGCCTCTTCCCTCAATGCAGCAAATGACCGTGGCTCAGATTTCTCAGGATATGCCGGGTGATAGGGGGCGTCTGCGGTGTGTGCGCCGGTCTGGACATATATACCTCTTTCAGAAAACGTTTTTCTAATCGCTCGTATAAGGATATCCTGAATAAACCGCTCATTCAGCAAGCGTACTTCCCGTTTGGCAGGGTGAATGTTTACGTCAACAGCAGTCGGGTCTATCTCGAAAAAGAGTATGGCACGTGGATACCGGTCACGCTCCATAAATTCTTCATATGCCCTTTGCAGCGCAAAGCTTAAGGATAGTGAGCGCACCGGGCGCCTGTTTATGAAGAATTTCTGACCGGAACGGTTAACTCTGTTATTATCCGGTGTCCCGATATAGCCGGATATGGTAATCCCCTCCCGGTCTGTGTTTAACGGAAGGAGGTGTTCGCTAATAGCAGAGGAATAAATCTGCTCAATTCTCTGAATAAGGCTTCCGCCTGCAGGATAACCGGCTGCTTCCACGCCGCTCTTATGCAGGGTAAAGGCAACGTCCGGAAAGGCAAGGGAAACACTATCAAACACCTCTGCGATGGCAGCATATTCAGCACCCTCGGATTTTAGAAATTTTTTTCGTGCCGGGGTATTGAAAAAAAGGTCTGCCACCTCAATGCTGGTTCCGGGAGGAGTCATGCACTCTTTTACGGATTCAATAACCCCCCCGGCGGCTTTCAGACTGGTCCCGGTTTCTGCTGCAGACTGTCTGGTAATGAGGGAAAGCCGGGAGATGGCAGCTATGCTTGGCAGGGCTTCCCCGCGGAAACCCAGGGTTTGAATCCGTTCAATATCTTCAACGCTTGAAATTTTGCTGGTTGCATGGCGGAGCAGGCAGTGCCGGACATCCTCTTTGTCCATGCCAGAGCCATCATCAGTGACCCTGATCATACTCTTGCCGCCGTGGCTGACTGAAACTGAAATGGCTTTTGCACCGGCATCAAGAGAATTCTCTATAAGCTCTTTCACCACAGAGCCCGGACGCTCTACCACCTCGCCTGCTGCAATTTTGTTGGCAATCTGTTCTGAAAGTATTTTTATCTGGCCCATACTTGTATCATGATACAGAATTCATGATGCGGGATGCATCGCAGATGGTATAACGGGAGAATGGTATAGCATGGATCGTGTGTCGTGTGTCATGAATCCTTCACTTCTTCTGCTTCACCGGAATTTTCAGAGAGCTCTTTCTTCCACTTGGTGAGCTTGATGAGCGCCTCAAGAGGCGTTATGGCAAGGGGATCAAGGGACTGTATTTCACGTATGACCGGATGGTCTTCAGCAGATATATTAGGAAATAACTGCTCAACAAGGGTTTCTTTTTCTTTACCTTTATCAATGAGATTCAAAAGCGGTGGTATGACCTGCACCTCTTCTCCTCTTCGCTTCTCCAGAATCTTGCTCACCGACAATTCTGTTATCCGTTCCTCTTCCAGACAGAGCAGGATCTCCTGGGCACGGTTGATTATGCCTGCGGGCAGGCCGGCAAGCTTTCCCACATGGATACCGTAGCTCCGGTCAGCCCCTCCGGGGACAACTTTGCGCAGAAATAAAATTCCTTCTTCAAGCTCCTTTACCGTGACATTATAGTTTTTTATTCCTTCCCGGTGGTCACCGAGTTCCGTCAGCTCATGATAGTGCGTGGCAAAAAGAGTCTTCGGGCGAAACTCCTTGTTCTGATTGAGATATTCGCAGACTGCCCAGGCAATGCTTACCCCGTCAAAGGTTGATGTGCCCCTGCCGATCTCATCAAAAACGAGCAGGCTGCGTGACGTGGCATTGTGCAGGATATTGGCGGTTTCATTCATCTCCACCATAAAGGTGCTTTCTCCGCGGGCAATGTTATCAGCAGCGCCGATGCGGGTAAATACCCGGTCCACGACTCCTATGCGGGCTTCCCGCGCCGGCACAAACGACCCCATCTGTGCCATAAGCACGAGCAGCGCCACCTGCCTGATAAAGGTGGATTTACCTGCCATGTTCGGACCGGTGATGATGAGAAGCTGATTTTCCCGGTTATCCAGCTGTACATCATTTTCGATAAACTGCCCGGAACCTATCATTTGCTCAACGATAGGGTGGCGGCCCCCCTTGATTAATACGGCCCGGCTGTCAGAGACGTCAGGCTTGCAAAAATTATATTTTAGTGCTGCACTTGCCAGTGCTGATGCCACATCAAGGACGGCAACAGCTTCAGCAGTCATCTGAATTTCTGAAACAAACTGCAGGACATAGCTTCTCACCTCTTCAAAAATCTGATACTCACGTTCGCACGCCCGCTGGTCTGCCCCAAGAATTTTTTCCTCGTATTCTTTCAGCTCGGGAATGGTAAACCGCTCTGCATTGACCAGGGTTTGTTTCCGGACATACCGGTCTGGAATCATGGAGAGGTTAGCCTTAGTTGCTTCAATATAGTAGCCAAACACTTTGTTGTATTTTATTTTAAGAGATTTAATGCCGGTCTTTTCTATCTCCTGCGCCTGCAGGGAAACGATCCATTCTTTTGCATTGCGCGATACGTCACGGAGATCATCCAGCTCCCCGCTGTATCCCCTTTTAATGATGCCGCCGGCCCGCACCCCCGGCGGCGGACTGTCAACAAATGCCAGATGAATTCGTGCTGCAACTTCCTTCAGATCAAACAGGTTATCCCCCTGGCGGCAGATGAGGTTACTTCCCCGTGCTGAAATGGTGGCCCGCAGGTCAGGAATTGTCTCAAGAGAAATTCCCAGGGCAACGAGGTCCCGTGCTGAGGGGGTGCCGCAGTTAATCCGGGCGATGAGCCGCTCGATGTCTTTAATCGATTTTAGATGGCCTTTGAGCGTATGCAATGTCGTTTGGTTGTGAACCAGCTCTTCCACTGCATCAAGCCGTTCGTTTATCTTTACCGGATCAATGAGGGGCCGTTTGATCCACAGGGAAAGAAGGCGTGCTCCCATAGGCGTTAAGGTTTCATCAAGCAGCCGGTAGAGCGAGGGGACCTGTTTATCTTCTGCGCTGACAGAAATTAATTCCAGATTTTTCAGGGTCTGCTTATCCAGTGCCATGTAGTCTGATGAGAAAAAGGGGAGGGGTTTTTTGAGGTGCTTGAGCGACTTGTGAAGGTTATCTTTCAGGTAATACAGAAGCGCTCCTGCAGATGCCGTTCCGGCAGGAAGTTCCGCAATCCCCAGGCTGCTTAAAGATGAAATATGAAACTGCTCAAGGATCCGGAGTGCTGCCTCATCCACATCAAAGATCCAGTCATCATACTCATTTATTACCCAGTTGTGATCTCTGTCAAGGGGGCTGCTTTTTAAAAAACCTGCATCTGATTTTTTCGAAACAACAAACTCCCGCGGGCTTAAGCGAAGGATTTCTGCCAGCAGCTCATCCGTGTTTTCAAATTCGCCCAGCCGAAAACTTCCGGTGCCAAGATCAAGGTAGGCAAGGCCCCACCGGTCTTTTTTCTGGTATATCGCTGCAATATAGGTGCACTCATTTCTTTCCCCGGTTTCATCTTCAAGATTGGTGGCAGGCGTTACCATGCGTACGATCTCCCGTTTAACGATCCCTCTGGCAAGCTTGGGATCCTCTACCTGATCGCATATGGCAACCTTGAACCCTTCGCGGGTGAGCCGGTTAATATAGCCCTGCGCTGCATGATAGGGTATCCCGCACATGGGCACACGGCTTTCACCCCCGCCATCCCTCCCGGTTAGGGTAATATCAAGAATGGCGGAGGCCCGCTTGGCATCCTCAAAAAACATCTCATAGAAATCTCCGAGCCGGAAAAAAAGGATGGTATCCGCGGAGAGGGTCTTTTTGATTGACTGATACTGGCGTATCATGGGAGTGAATGACATGGCATGCCTCAGACAACAGAATGAGCCTGTGCGGTGAGCATATCTTCGTTATCAAGTGCTTCATTGACGAGGCGGTCTGCCTCTGTATTCTTTTCCCTGCTTATGGGGATGCGTTCATACCCGAGGAATAAGCTTAAAAGCTTTTTAGCATCGTCAAAAAGGACTTTATCTTTTTTCATGGCAGCTGTTTTTATTTACCCGGTATTCCCGTATCAGTTTTTATGTGCTCAGGTTCATGTTCGATATACAGAATTCTTCTGCAACTGGGGCAGTGTATAATATCATCGCCGGTTATCACCAGATTATATATCTGCGGAGGGATTTTCATATTGCATCCCAGGCACAGCTCATTGCGGGTCATTACTACCGCAAGGCCGTGCTTTGCTTCCCGGAGGATAGTATAGTCACGAAGGGCTTGAGGGTTTATTTCCTTAACCAGTGCTTCCCGCTTCTCTTTTTGCCCTTCAATGTCCTGCAGATATTGATTGAGGGCTTCCTCTACCTGTTTCTTTTTCTGGGCATACTCGGCTCTGGTTTTTTTTAGATGCTCCTCGTTCTTTTTCAGCGCACCTCTCAGTGATTCCATCTGTTCCATTATTTCAAGTATTTCATCTTCCTGTTTCTTTACCGATTCCTTAATCCCTTCTATCTCCTGGAGGGCTGCCTGATACTCCTTGTTAGTCTTTATGGAAAACAGTTTGTCCTGGGCTTTTCCCCTGCGCCCGAGCACGTCATCCAGTGCCCACTCCAGTCTCCGGTGCTCTTTTTCAAGGTTCTGGAGTTCTTCTTTTTGTTTTGCAAACGTACCTTCCTCTCCCGTTAATTCGTGTTCAATCGCTTCGATGTCATCATAATACTTCTTTTTTATTTCTTCAGATTTCTGTAGCTGTGTATCAATTGCCTGGATTTTAATCAGAAGCTTGAGCTGGTTTTCCAAAGAATCCTCCTTGTATTGTACCGTTATGCACGGGATTTTTTCATAAAAAAATGCACCCGATAGGGGTGCATTTTTATACTTCAGTATATCTGGTGGCACATGTGCTGACCTGTTTATAAGGCCCTGTGGAGAGACGTGCGTGTACCTTTCGTGTCATAAGAAATTAACTGGTGGGCTCACCAGGATTCGAACCTGGGACCAACCGGTTATGAGCCGGTAGCTCTGCCAGCTGAGCTATGAGCCCGTTGTTTATTTAATATTCAACAAAACTTTTCAGCTTTTTGTTTCTAATCGGGTGACGGAGTTTCCGCAGCGCTTTTGCTTCTATCTGACGGATCCGCTCTCTGGTAACATCAAAGTCCTTGCCAACCTCTTCCAGCGTATGGTCTGCCCTTTCACCGATACCAAAGCGCAGCCTGAGAACCTTTTCTTCCCGTGGCGTCAGTGTTGCAAGCACGCTTCTGGTTTTTTCTGCCAGGTCATTGTAAACCACAGCATCTATGGGGTTCAATATTTTCTTATCTTCAATGAAATCACCAAGATGGCTGTCCTCTTCCTCACCAATGGGTGTCTCAAGGGATATAGGCTCTTTGGCTATTTTCAGAACCTTGCGCACCTTATCCAGAGGGAGTTCCATTTTTTCTGCAATTTCCTCCGGGGTTGGCTCGCGACCGATTTCCTGGACCAGATACCGGGAGGTACGGATAAGCTTATTTATGGTTTCAATCATATGCACCGGGATGCGTATGGTCCGCGCCTGATCCGCTATCGCCCGCGTTATTGCCTGGCGTATCCACCACGTGGCATAGGTGCTGAATTTGTAGCCCCGCTGATATTCAAACTTGTCAACTGCCTTGATGAGACCGATGTTGCCTTCCTGTATAAGGTCCAAAAACTGCAGACCACGGTTAGTGTACTTTTTCGCGAGGCTTACCACCAGCCGGAGGTTTGAACGAACCAGTTCATCTTTTGCAATCTTGGCTTTCTGCTCTCCCCGGTCAATACATTCTATGGCCTTTTTGAGGCCTGGAGTTGATAAGCCGCATTCATCCTCAATCTGGTGAATCTGCTTCTGATAGTTTCTAATTTTTTTATCTATACTCTTTATTTCATCAATCGTCAACTTGTGTTTGCGTTTTTTCCTGTCCCTGCTGGATGGCAGCCTTCCGGCACGAATGACTCTGCGAATCTCTTTAGGATCCATGCCCACGGTCTTGCTGCAGTGCTCTTTATCCCGCTCAAGTGTCTCAATCTTTATCAGAAAATTTCTCAGTTTTGAGACTATTTTTTCTATATGCTTAGCCCTGAGGTTTAATTCCTGCAGCAGGGTAAACAGGGCTTCCCTGTTGCTGTCAATCTTCTGTCGCAAAACCTTTTTTCTGTTTTCGCTCAATTCCTTATTTATTGCAAGACGCTCGCTGGTACGTTCTATTTCAGCATACAGCTTCTTGATCTTTTCTACCTGCTCGGTAAAATGAAGAATGTAGCTCTCTTCATCTATTTCATTATCCTCTTCGTCCAGGTCATCTAAAATATCCCGTATGGAGATGTGCCCGTCTTCCAGCAGGGTTGCCAGCATACACACCTCCTGTATTATCAGAGGAGAATTCAGAACCACCTGCATAACTTCCTGCTCGCCCTCTTCAATCCGCTTGGCAATCTCGACCTCTTCTTCACGCGATAACAGGGAAACCGATCCCATTTCCTTCAGGTACATGCGGACCGGGTCATTAACTTTTCCAAACAGGTCTTTCTCAATTAAGGACCCTTCTTCTTCAGGCTCTTCAAGCTTGTCCACCTTGTGTTTTACCAGCTTAACATTCTGCGATGAGTCAACAATCTCAATATCCATCTCCCCAAACATCATCATCAGTTCATCAATCTGGTCGGGTGACATGATGTCTGGCGGGAGGATGTCATTAACCTCATCATAGGTTAAAAAGCCCTTTTCTTTTCCGATATTAATAAGTTGCTTTACCTCTTCCACTTTGGGTTTCCTGCCCATATACTCTCCTTTAGGTCCCCTACGGGGTAATTCTAAACCGTTGGATGCATTTTTCTTCTTCTATTAATTTTTGATAATCCAACTGAAATTTTCGGCATGAAGCTTCATCGCGGGATGCTTCAGCTTTTTGTAAAAGACTTTTTGTTTCCTCCCTTTTCTGTTTTATTTTTTTTAATCTGATCTTTTGAATGCAATCCTCCAGTATCTTGGAAGGATTGGCACCATAGCCTGCTTTTAAAGAGATTGCAGCCGTGAGCTGTTTCAGGCTTTCATTATTGATATTATTCAGGAGTAGCGGGATATCAACAGATCCGTGCTCATGATATATCCGGCAAATCTCCCGGCCAATTTCCCTGAATACGGATACGGTGAACTCATCAAGAAATGAATGCTGTTCCACCGGGGAAATAATTTCAGGGTATACGATCATAAGTTCAAGAATCAGCCGTTCGGCATTTTCTTCTGGAGAAAGCGGCTGTTCTCTATGGCTCATACCGTGATCGGCCCGCTCATCGGTGCGCAGTGCAGTGCCGCTTGAGGACTTTTTTATGTGCGAAACGATAAGGGTTTCACGAATCCCCAGACGCTGTGCAACCTTTTGCACATACAGATCTCGCTCAATTTCATTTATAATATTCCTTAACACCGGAATCGCCTCCTCACAGGCGTTGATTTTCCCGCGGGTTGTATGGATTTGATGTTTTTTTATTATCTGTTCCAGAACAAAGTCTATAAGGGGTTCTGCTGCTGCCAGCAGCTTCTGGAAATCCTGTTCCCCACGCTCACGAATAAAGCTGTCTGGATCATGGCCCGGGGGCAGCGGTATCATGCGGGGGGAAATACCGCTTTGCAAAAAGGGGCTCAGGCTCCGCACCATAGCCTTCTCGCCGGAACTATCAGAGTCAAAAACGGTTACGATATGTGGCGTATAACGCTTCAGGACGTGAATCTGCTGTTCAGTCAGCGCAGTTCCCAGGGGCGCAACAGCGTTCTTAATTCCGGCCTGGTGCAAGGTTAAGAGGTCAAAATAGCCTTCCACGACAATTGCTTCCTGCTGCTGTAAAATAAATTTCGAGGCAATCTGTACACCATAAAGATTGTGTCGCTTATTATAAATTATGGACTCGGGAGAATTGAGATACTTTGGCTCTCCGTTGTCTATAACTCTGCCGCCGAATCCTATAATGTTGTTTGAAATATTACAAATGGGGAATATTATTCTATCCCTGAATCTATCATAGTACTGATTATTCCCCTTCGCGATAACCAGCCCGACCTTGTGCGCCTGCAGCAATGGTATCTTTTTGCTTTTTAATACATTGTAAAGGCCGTCCCATCCTTCCGGAGCAAATCCCAGATCATACTCCTCTATAGTTGTAGGGCTGATCCCTCGCTTTTCTAAATACTGTTTAGCTTTTCTGCCTCGTCTATCATCAAGCAGGATATCGTGATAGTATTGAGCTGCAGTTTTATTAAGGTTGTATAATTCTTCTCTCTCACTGAGGTGTCTGCGTTGTTGCGGGGTAAGATCTTTCTCCGGCAGAGAAATGCCCTGCCGTTTGGCAAGCAGGCGAACAGCGCTCTGAAAGCCAATATTTTCATGCTTCATAATAAAAGCGAATACATCACCACTTGTTCCACACCCAAAACAATGAAATATTTTTTTGGCTTCGTTGACAAAGAATGATGGCGTCTTCTCCTGGTGAAATGGACACAGTCCTCGGTAATTGACGCCCGCTTTAGTCAGATTCACATAGTCTGCAATAACCGCTACAATGCTGCAGGATTCCCTTATTTCAGCTATTTTATCGTCGGGTATATAAATCGATAGGTCGTCCAACGTAGTTCCCTATCTTAACAGGAAAATTTTAAAAACAGAGGTGCAACAAGAAGAGATAGTGCTTCGGTAGAAATGCTTATGAATGCCTTGGTTCCCAGAGAATTTTTAGATATCCCATTTTAACCGGCATAAATGAAAAGGTGTTCCGATCCCTCGCAGGGGCTTTAAATAGTAAAACAAAAAGGCCCTCCATTGGACCTTTTTGTTTTACCGGGGGTTAGCAATATACTGTTTAAAAACATGTAGATGGATTTTTTTGCCCGCTTTCTTGAACAAAGAATAGCAGATAGTTTTATTACGCGCTACATTGAACGGCGTAATTTCAGAGATCTCTTTCTTGCTGCCAATGCCTTTTTTTACGTTTTATGCTTGGTTTTTCAAAAAATTGGCGTTTCCTTAGTTCAGAAAGGATACCCGCCTTCTCGCATTGTTTTTTAAAACGTCTTAAGGCGTTTTCAAATGGTTCATTTTCGCCAACTTTAATTCCTGACATTCATTCCCCCCCTCCCTTTTTAACTTTTCAGGAGAGTTTCAATTAGTTAATCAGTTTCCCATTTGGGGGATTGTTACCGTATCGGAGTTATAGAAAACTGTTTACCCTGCTCTCCCGAATGTAAATCATTTATTAAAAACAAATTAGTAAAATTTTAAAAAGCATTGATTCAATACCATGGTTATTTGGCAAAAAGTAGTCTAAACTATTAATTATAGCTATTTTGTTTTCAATGTCAACAAGTTAATATCCGTGCCTGCTAAAAATTTTTATCTATTTAAAATTCCACGGGAAATTTTTTGTTTATCTCTTTTTTAAGCACTGTTTCTATTTCTTGAGCTGTGCTTAATTTAAATACTTCATCGATGAAATTCTGGCTATCCTTATAGGTAAGAGATCGTAAAACTCTTTTTACTCTCAGCAGCGCCATTACATTCATACTGAGTTCATCAATCCCAAGGCCTAAAAGAATCGGCATATACAGAGGCTCACCAGCCATCTCTCCGCACATGGATACGGTAATTCCACAATCATGAGCTGAATTGATAATATTTCTCAGCAGACGCAGTACCGCCGGATGAAGCGGTTCATACAGATAGGATACCTGTTCATTAACCCGGTCAATAGCAAGGGAATATTGAATAAGGTCATTGGTACCGATGCTAAAAAAATCAACCTCTCTGGCAAGAAGATCTGCAATGGTTCCAGCCGAGGGCACTTCTACCATGATGCCGATTTGAATATCCTGATCAAACGCCTTTTTTTCTCCCTTCAGTTCCTGTTTTACTTCATTAAGGATCTTCTTTATCTGCCTGACTTCCTCAATACCGGAAATCATAGGGAACATGATTTTCACCGTGCCGTATGAGCTGGCACGCAGTATGGCTCTGAGCTGCGTTTTAAATATTGATACTTCTTTCAGGCAAAACCGTATCGCCCTCAGTCCCATTACGGGGTTAATCTCCTCCGCCAGATCAAGCTGGGACATAAATTTATCACCGCCAATATCCAGCGTACGGATCGTCACCGGATTCGGGAAAACTTTTTCAGCAACCTTTTTATATAGTTCAAATTGTTCATCTTCTGACGGAAGTTCCTTTCTGTTAAGATAGAGAAACTCTGTACGATACAGACCAATGCCCTCTGCCCCATAATCTACCACTGAGGATAATTCTTCAATAATTTCGATATTTGCCAGCAGTTTAATGCGAAACCCGTCCTCAGTCTCTGCGGGAAGGTCTCTATATTTAAACAGCTCCATTTCAAGCTCATCATACTGGATTTTCTGCTGGTTATACTGAAGCAATTTTTCAGATGAGGGATGGATAATTACCACCCCATGTATTCCATCCACAATAATGGTGTCGCCGGTTTTAACCCGTCGGGTGATATCCTTTAACCCTACCACAGCCGGCATTTTCAGTGCCCGTGCTATGATGGCAGTATGAGATGTTTTACCGCCGCAATCAATGAGGAACCCGAGAACTTCATTAACATTGAGATTTACCGTATCAGCAGGAGACAGGTCGTTGGCCACAATAATAATTGTTTCTTTGCTTTTTGTAATAATATCGCTCTTTCTTCCGGTCAAATTCCGCAGAAGCCTCTTCTCAATATAATCGATATCGCTGGTTCGCTCCCTCATGTATTCATCATTAATCTCTGAAAGGTGCTTCCTTAGACCCTCTACTGAGTTTTTCAGGGCAAGCGCAGCATCAACTTTTTCCTGTTTAATGGTTTTAATAATATTATCCATTAAAACCTTGTCCTGGAGGAGCAGGATGTGCGTATCAATAATATATTGAGCTTCCTTGAATTTCTTTTTGCTGACGTCTTTTTTTGCACTCAACAACTGCGCCCTTGATTCTTCAACCGCTTTTTTAAAGCGTTCAATCTCAAAGTCAATTTCTTCATCCGTGGTAAGGTTATAATGGGAAAGCTCCAGATGGTCTCTATCAACCAGAAATACTTTGCCGATGGCAATCCCGGGTGAAGCAACTATTCCCTTAAGCAAATAATTCTTTTCCATTACACATTATTCCTGTGAGTTTTTTATCGTTTTATTAACTAAATTTAGTAGCACTTCAAAAAAGTACTGTCAATCCCTGTGTTGTCTAGTCCCTTTTGCCTTCCACAATAATAGTAATTTCTCCTTTAAGCTTTTTCTTTTCAATATGGTCTAATATGGTAGATAAAAAACCATATAACTTTTCCTCGTATAGTTTTGTAATTTCTCTGCACAGGACTGCTCTTCTGTCTCCTAATATCTCTTTTAAATCCCTTATCGTGTCAATAATCCTGTACGGTGATTCATAAAAAATAAGCGTTCGATCCTCGGAGCTGATTTTTTTTATAAAATTCTTTCGTTTGCCAGGCTTTGCCGGAAGAAATCCTTCGAATGCAAAACGATGAACCGGTAGCCCTGAAATACTCAACGCGGTAATTGCTGCAGAAGGTCCGGGAATGGGGATGACCGGGATAGATTCCTTTATCGCTTGACTGATAAGACGATATCCCGGGTCTGAGATTGCAGGCGTCCCTGCTTCAGACACAATAGCAACTTTTTTCCCTTCCCTTAATGCCTGTATAATACCCGGGGTCTTTAATTGTTCGTTATGCTCAAAATAACTGGTCAGGGGCGTTTGAATGGTATAATGGTTGAAAAGAATTCTGGTCTTGCGCGTATCCTCGGCGCACACAAAATCAACTTCTTTCAACACGCGAAGTGCCCTGAGTGTTATATCTTCAAGATTGCCGATGGGGGTAGAAACTATATAGAGAATACCCTCGGTGAGACTATCAAGAGAGCCTTTCAGATCCTTTTCTGACATACGTCTCTCCGCAAGCAGCGTTAAGTGTTTGTGTTTGCACAAACATATCATATGCGAATTTGACATAAAAGGAATAAAAAGGTAAGGTGTTGCTCGGTAATATCTTTTCAAACCTCTGTGCATTCAGCACGCTATTCAGCTTTTTCCCTGGGCAGTTACAAAATGTGCGGTATTTGCGGAAAAGTGTACTTTGATCCATCAAGACAGGTGGCACCGTCTCTCATTACCACCATGGCCTCCGTATTGCAGCATCGGGGACCCGATGACCATGGGGCCTTTGTTAATGGCCATGTGGGACTCGGGCATCAGCGGCTAAGCATTATTGATATTTCTTCAGCAGGCCATCAACCGATGACAAATGAGGATGAAAGCATCTGGATTATCTTCAATGGTGAAATATATAATTTTGAGGACATCAGAAAAGAACTTATAGCCAAGGGGCACTCGTTTAAATCCCACACCGATACCGAGACAATCCTTCACCTCTATGAGGAAGAGGGGACACACTGTCTTCACAAACTCAGAGGCATGTTTGCCTTTGCCATCTGGGATAGCCGTACCCAGCAGCTCTTCCTTGCCAGAGATCGGGTAGGCAAAAAACCGCTTGTATATGCCATAGCTGACGGTGCGCTCCTGTTTGCCTCTGAGATCAAATCCATCATGCAGGATCCCACCGTAACAGCACAGGTCGATGGTGAAGCCCTTCATCACTATTTGACCTATCAATATGTGCCGAGCCCCTTGACCATGTTCCGGGGAATCAGCAAGCTTCCCCCTGCTCATTATCTTGTGCTGCAAAGGGGCACCATAACCCTGAACTCCTACTGGACTATTTCGTATGCTCAAAAGCTTAAGCTTCCCCGACTAACTGACTACACAGACTCCTTTATGGAACTGTTCACTGAGGCAGTTAAACTCCGGCTCAGAAGTGATGTACCGCTGGGTGCTTTTTTAAGCGGTGGCATTGATTCCAGCGCCACCGTTGCGCTCATGAGTCAGCTCATGAACTGCCCGGTAAAAACTTTTTCAATTGGTTTTGAGGAGCCCGAGTATAACGAAACAAACTATGCAGCACTGGTGGCAAAAAAATTCCAGACAGAGCACACAGAATTCATTGTCAGACCTGATGCCATCAGCATTCTGCCAAAGCTTGTCTGGCACTATAATGAACCCTTTGCCGATCCTTCAGCCATCCCCACCTACTATGTTGCACAGCTTACCCGGGAGCATGTAACGGTTGCATTAAACGGGGATGGCGGTGACGAGTCCTTTGCCGGATATGATCGCTATCTTGCAGACAGACTGGCCGGTTATTATGAAAAAATACCGTCTGTGGTGCGTGAAAACATAATAAAAAAATTGCTCAATATGCTGCCCCACCAGGAGAATCGGCGAAGTTTTAGCCGCAGGCTCAAACGCTTTATAAATGCCATTTCTGAAGGAGCGGAGCGACGCTATGTGCGGTGGCTCTGCTATTTTGACAATGAGATGAAAGCAGATCTGTATACCCCGGCCTTTTTGGAAAAAGTGTCTTCTGTGGATTCTGTC
This sequence comes from uncultured delta proteobacterium, assembly GCA_903924805.1. GTDB lineage: Bacteria > Desulfobacterota > WTBG01 > CAIYCZ01 > CAIYCZ01 > CAIYCZ01. The sequence continues at coordinate 14,887 of CAIYCZ010000146.1, forward strand.
AATTTAATTGTTTCCCTGTATGCCCGGTCTGATGCAGCCAGTTTTTTGGATAAAACGCTGTTTGTAGATGTCATGTCCTATCTTCCCGATGACCTTTTAGTCAAGGTTGACATTGCTGCTATGGCACATTCACTTGAGGCCCGCTCCCCGTTCCTGGATCACAAGCTCATGGAATTTGCCGCTTCCCTTCCGCCGCATCTCAAGCTCAGGGGAGTCCAATCCAAGTACCTCCTTAAAAAGGCTTTTGCTCATCTGCTCCCCGACGAGGTTCTCTATAGAAAAAAGATGGGGTTTGGTGTCCCCCTTGATCGATGGCTGCGCAATGAGCTTAAACAGATGACCCGGGAGATTCTTTTGGAAAAAAGAACCGTTGAGCGGGGCCTGTTCAGAGAAAAAGCCATCCACCAGCTTATTGAAGAACATCAGACCAGACGGGCTGATCACAGTTACCGTATATGGGCGCTTCTTTTTCTTGAACTGTGGCAGAGGATGTTTATTGATAAAAGCGCTGTGCTGGGGATATGAGCAATGACCACCCGCTGTACCATACTGTATGTTATTACCAGTACTACTGTTGGAGGTGCGGAAAAGGCTCTTTTTGACCTGGTCCGAAAACTTGATAGAAAGGAATTTAAAATCTATGTGTGCTCGGTAAAAAAGGCCGGGTCATATGCAGACAAAATTGCCGCCCTGACAGACGGATTTTATTCTCTCAATCTCAGTGAAGCAGGGGGGGTGTATGCACTCCTCAATGCTGTGTATGCTCTGCTGCGGCTCATCCTGCTCATCCGCAGTCTGCGTCCTGCAATAATTCACTCGTTTCTCTTCAGGGCTAATATCCTGGGAAGAATTGCCGGTCGCATTGAAAAAGTCCCCGTTATTATTTCTTCGGTACGGGTGATAGAGCCTCAAGCCTGGTATAAACATCTCATCGATCGCCTGACAGCACCGTTCACCGATTACTATATTGCCGTTTCAGATGCTGCACGGAACCATACCATTAAACACACGGGAATACCCCCGCATAAAATTACCACCATATATAATGGAATTGATACCACTGATATATGCCCGGGCTCTTCTGTTTCACGCGCCCAGATCCCTGTTCCTGAGGATGCCAAAGTGCTGGCTCTCATAGGAAGATTCCACAAACAGAAGGGTCATCTTACTTTAATCGAGGCGGTTAAGATGCTTTTAAAAGAGCTGCCTGCCTGCCATGTCCTGTTTGCCGGAGAAGGGGCGGAGGAGGGTTGCATTAGAACAGCGGTTGAAGAGGCGGGGCTCTCCGAGCATATCCACTTTTTAGGTGTTATAAACAACGTGGCTCACCTTCTTCCCGTCATTGATATAGTAGTCCTGCCCTCCTTGTGGGAGGGATTGCCCAACATTGTTCTTGAAGCTATGGCTGGAGGGCTTCCGGTTGTCGCCTCAAGGATTGAAGGAATGGATGAGGTTGTGCTGGACGGAGAAACGGGGATACTGTTTACTCCCGGGGATTCTCAATCCTTATCAAAAGCGCTGCGGCTGCTCATGCACGATGAGCAGATGGCAAAGCGCATGGGAGCTGCCGGCCGTAACCATGTAAAGGAAAAGTTCCAGCTCCAAAAAACAGTACAGCAGACCCTGGTTATTTATGACACGCTGCTGAACAGAGGTAATCAAACCACGCCCGTGGGCTGATGGAGTATCTATCCATGGGGCAAAAGCGGAGCCGTGTTTTCTGCAAGAACACCGTTAGAACATAATGCTGGATAGTCATATGGTGCTATATCTCTTTACCTTTATGCTGTCATTATCTCTTTCCCTGTATATTACCCCGGTGGTGCGCAAAGGTGCTCTGCGGTATGATATTGTTGACCAGCCCGATGGTAAACTGAAGAACCAGCGGGAGCCGGTAGCATATCTGGGGGGCATTGCCGTTTATCTTGCCTTTCTGCTCACCCTGGCCCTTACCTTTGAGCTGAGCAGGGAAGTGCTGGGGATTTTACTTGCCGGGACGATCGTTGTGCTTCTCGGTATTATAGATGATTTTAAGGTGTTGCCGCCGAAGATAAAATTTATTGGTCAGGCTATTGCTGTTTTTGTGCTGATTAAATCGGGCATCTATATCAAACTTGTTTTTCTTCCCGAATGGCTTTGTTTCGTGCTCTCTTTTTTCTGGCTTATGGCTATTACCAATGCCTTCAATATTATAGATGTTATGGATGGGCTTGCTGCGGGCATTGGCTGCATTGCTTCAGGCTTTCTTTTTATTGTAGCACTTTTAAATGAGCATTTTTTAATAGCAATCCTTACCATATGCCTTGCCGGGTCCCTTCTTGGATTTCTCAGGTATAACTTTGAGCCTGCCCGCATCTATCTGGGAGATACCGGCAGCATGTTCATCGGCCTGGTACTTGGGGCACTATCAATGATAGGGGCATATACAAAATATAATGTTGTAGCCTGTGTAGCCCCTGTTATCATTTTGGGAATTCCAGTTTTTGATACCCTGTTTGTGATGTACATCCGGTGGCTGCGCGGCATGCCGGTTATTTTTGGCAGCCCTGACCACTTTGCTCTTCGCTTGAGAAAGTGGCGATTTTCCACCAAACAGACGGTACTGGTGAGCTACGCGGTCAGTCTTTTCCTTGGCATATTAGCCGTTTGGATGCTCCTTACCTCTAATACGAGCATTGCCCTGGGTATTGTTATTCTTATTATGTTTTCAGGGTTCCTGACAGCTTTCTTCCTGAAACGAATCAATATGTCATTGTAGTGAAATTCCTCGCCTGCCGGGTGGGTCCTCCCGGAGTTTAGTTTTATTTTTTATATATGCCTTTTGATTTGCTGCTGCGGATCAAAAGGCATGAGACCGGTCAACCCGCGAGTGTTTAATGACCACAGCAAAAATAGTTCACATAATAACAAAAATGGAACTGGGGGGAGCACAGCAAAATACCCTCTTTACCGTATCTCATTTAAACCCGGATAAATTTCAGGCATATCTTATCATCGGGGCTGGTGATGTCCTTTTTGATGAAGCACGGTCATTAGGGTGCACGTTTGTGATCCCCGATTTGATCCGTGAAGTCAGACCATGGCGGGATGTTATGGCTTTTTTCCAACTGCGAACAATCTTAAAAAAAATACAGGATACACCGCCTAAAACTGCGCCGGTTATTGTCCATACCCATAGTTCAAAAGCAGGAATCCTCGGAAGGTGGGCAGCCCGGTTTTCCGGGATTCACCTGCTGGTTCATTCTATTCATGGATTCGGGTTTCATGACTATCAGCCGTTTTTGGTTAGAAATCTGTTTATCCTCCTGGAGAGACTGACGTCTTATGTCACAACCAGGTTTATCGCCGTCTCTCATGCGAATCTTGAAAAGGGCATCTCCCTTAACCTGTTTCCTGCGCGGAAGGCAGTTCTTATCCGCAGCGGAATAGAAATTGATCAGTTCATGCATCCACGGGTTTCACGGGAGACTGTTAGAGCACGGGTGGGCATTTCCGGCAGTGCTCCGGTTGCAGCGATGATTGCCTGCTTCAAGACGCAAAAGGCCCCCCTTGATTTTATTCGGGTCTGTGACCTTGTCAGGCGGGAAGTGCCGGATGCTCATTTTTTACTGGTCGGCGATGGGGTATTGCGGGAGCGTATCGAAAAAGAAATAGCAATACGGGAATTACAGCACGTTGTCCATCTGCTGGGATGGCGCCAGGATATCCCGGAACTTCTTCACGCAAGTGATGTTTTAGTTCTCACCTCGCTGTGGGAAGGCCTCCCCAGGGTTTTTCCCCAGGCCATGGCAGCAGGAATTCCTGTTGTTGCTACGCGTGTGGATGGCGCTCCTGAGGCAGTTCGCGACGGAGTTAATGGATTTCTCCTTCCCCCTGGAGACGTTCAGGGAATGGCTGAAAAGATTATTCTTCTTTTAAAAAAGCCTCAACAGGCTCGTTCCATGGGAATAAACGGGAGAGCCAGGGTTGCAGAATTCGATATATACAGAATGCTCAGGCACCAGGAGAACCTGTATGAAGAACTGCTTGCTGCAGCAGATCCTCCATGCCCAACGATGATTACTCCTGAGAGGGGTAGTCATTGACAAGTTTATGGAGGGTGATTATATTTAGAAAACAAATAATACGTGCAGTCGGACCTGAAACGACTTCTTGAGGAGGGCAGCAAATTGCCAATCTATGAATATCAGTGCACACAATGTGGTAAAATTTACGAAGTGTTCCAGAGCGCAAAAGATGAACCCATGAGAAAATGCGAACAGTGCCTTGGAGATGTTACCAAGCTTATATCAAATTGTTCGTTTCAGCTTAAGGGAACCGGGTGGTATTTGACCGACTACGCTCGAAAAGATGCCGGCACGGGGGAGAGAAAAAATAAAAAAACCAATGGGGGAGAGGACACAAAAGGCAGTACCGAGTCGGGAGATACAAAAAAGGAGTCTCAGGAAACAAAACAATCTGAATAGATAGATAGCAGTTGTTTCGTGTTAAACGCTATCATTAACCTGCCAGAGCCAGCCGTACGGTTCACACCTTAGCGTTCCCTATGTTCTTCAGCTATTTCCGCTCCCTCCTTTTTGATAAACGAAGGCAGAGATATCTTTTGAAATGGCAGAAAGGCAAGCCCGATAATTACGACGGGTATCATCTGCAGGAAATGCAGGACAATCGCATATGAAAGCGCATCTGCTTTCGGCACCCCAAAAAATGTCAAGCCCAGCACGCATGAAAAATGGTACGTACCAACAAAACCCGGGGCAGCTGGAAGCATGACACCCAGAGCAATAATGACCGTAAGGGCAAACGCATTAATGAGCGAAAGCTTAAAGCCAAAAGAAAAAAACAGGAAATAGCACGACAGGCCAAGCATGCCCCAGATGATCATTGAAAGCAGTGCAACCGTAAAGATTTTTTTTATATCGGGGAGAACGTCAAGCCCATCTACAAAGGCATGAACCTGATTGTTCAGAAGTGCTCCAAACCGTGCGGGAAATATATCGAGCACCTTATTTATGATATTCAGTGAAAACTCTTTTTTTGCTACGAGCAGCAGCAGAAATCCGAAAACCAGAAGCACCATAACCAGTGTTGTCAGGCCTGCTTTGAATATGAGGGGGGGCAGAGAAATATTAAGTATGACCACGCCCAGAACAAACATCAGCGTCAGCAGATCAAATACCCGCTCCACAACGATAGTGGCCATTGTTGATGATAGGGGAATCCCGCTCTTTTGTTTTACCAGAAGAGGTCGGGTAAATTCTCCCAGCCGTGCAGGAAGAAGTGAAATGGTCATAAAACCTATTGATGTAATAACAAACAAAGGCCACTGCGCATATTTTATGCGCGGCTCTAAAATAATTCCCCACCGATAGGATC
>CAIYCZ010000147.1 GCA_903924805.1 uncultured delta proteobacterium
CCTTTGAAAAAGGGGAGAATTTTCTTCCCCCTTTACAAAAGGGGGATTGAGGGGGATTTTTTATGGCCCCGTGTATATTCTGAGAGATAAATTCTCAGCTATATATGCGTTGGAATCTATCAACTTTCAGCTTTGATAAATCTATCCATAAGTTCCCAGCCGTCTTTTATAAACAGTCCGCTCTGCCCGGCATCCTTCTCGGTGAACCGCCGGGAAGCGTTTTTACGCATGCTCCTGTCCGTTGAGCTGAACAGCGCAAACGGCACCGGATCAGCGGAGTGGGTCTTCAGGGAGATTGGCGTCGGGTGGTCAGGCAACACCAGCACCCGGTAATCAGTGAACGCTTCCTGCAAACCTTCCAGTATCAGTTTTACCACACGGCCGTCAAAATCCTCTATTGCCTGTATTTTCTCATCAATGTTTCCCTTGTGGGCAGCTTCATCCGGGGCCTCCACGTGCAGGTAAACAAAATCAACCGACGTGAGCGCCTCGAGGGCGGCACGGGCTTTTCCTTCATAGTTTGTATCAAGGTATCCGGTAGCGCCCGGCACGCTGATCGGGCTCAGCCCTGCACAGATGCCCAGCCCCTTTACCAGATCAACTGCAGAAATTACTGAGCCGGAAAGCCCGTATTTTTCTTTGAATGTGGGAACCTTGAGCGCTCTGCCCTGCCCCCAGAGCCATATCGCATTGGCAGGATGCAATCCCTGCTCAATCTTCACACGATTAACGGAAAGGGAGGATACTATTTCCTGTGCTCTGTACATCAGCTCAAGCAGTTTTGCTGACCCCTCTCCCCGCGGGAGGTAGTCCGCAATCTTCCTGCCGGATATGTCATGGGGCGGCGTCGTTTCCATCTTATCCAGCCCGTTTCTCCACACCACCAGATGCCGGTAGCTCACGCCACGATAAAATGTGATGTCGGCAGAATCAAGCTCCAGTTTCAGTGCTTCAATAATGGTCTGTGCATCCTCCGTGGAAATGTGGCCTGCACTGTAATCTTCCATGCAGAGATCATCATCCTGACCTGATAAGGTAACCAGGTTGCAGCGAAACGCAACGTCATTGCTGCCCAGCGCCACGCCGATGCTTGCCGCCTCAATGGGAGCTCTTCCGGTGTAATAGAGCGAGGGGTTGTATCCCATGACCGACAGGTTTGCCACGTCACTGCCGGGCGGCATATTGTCAGGGATGGTTTTTACCAGCCCGATTTCTCCCCTTTGAGCTATGGAATCCATGAACGGCGTACGGCTTAACTGCAGCGGAGTTCTGCCGCCCCTTTCTGCAAGCGGGTAATCTGACATGCCGTCCCCAAGAAGAACCACATGTTTCATAATGACACCAGATTTTCAGGTTTTAATTATGTGCTATTAAGGTTTGTTTGGAATTTAGATATTCGGATTTAGAGCGCATGGAGACCGTTGCGAGATATTACGCGAGCGTAGCCTGTTTGTCAACAGCACTCTACCACGTGCCAAATCAAAACATATCCTGGAACTGATAGCGCAGGATTTTCATTATTGACACACAATGCACGATTGGTGTACGTTGACTACTTACAAGAGTAGTTTTGTATATATTCATGCTCAGGAGGTTACCAACAGTGAAGTCGGACAAGGTCCGGAAAAAGGATACGATTGAACCAGCACAGGGGAAGCTTGGCGTACTGATACCAGGCATTGGCGGGGCAGTGGCTACTACGTTTATGGCCGGTGTTGAAGCGATAAAGAATAAAATGGCACTGCCGATAGGATCTCTGACCCAGATGGGAACTGTCCGGCTCGGCAAAAGAACGGAAAACCGCGTCCCCTATATAAAAGATTTCATAACCCTTGCGAGCCTTGATGATATGGTCTTTGCCGGCTGGGACATTTTCGACGATAACTGCCTGACAGCCGCACAGAAGGCAAAGGTGCTTGAAAAAGATTTGATCGAGCGGCTGCGCCCGTTTCTCAGCCGGATTTCCCCGATGAAGGGGGTGTATAACAGGCAGTATCTGAAAAATCTTGAGGGCACCCATATAAAGGCCGGAAAAAATTACATGGACCTTGCCAGTGCCCTGAAAGACGATATCCAGACTTTTACCAAAAACAACGCCATAGACCGGTGCGTAATGGTATGGTGCGCAAGCACAGAAACCTACCTGCAGCCGGCACCGGTTCACCAGAGCATAGCGGCGTTTGAGCAGGGGCTGAAGGAGAACAGCCCCCACATATCACCAAGCATGATCTACGCGTATGCTGCAATCACCAGCGGCGTACCGTTTGTCAATGGCGCTCCGAATCTTACCGTGGACATACCTGCCCTGAATGAATTGTCGAAAAAACATGGCGTTCCCATTGCCGGCAAAGACTTTAAGACCGGCCAGACCCTGATGAAAACGATAATAGGGCCGGGCCTCAAATCACGCCTCCTGGGTCTTGAAGGGTGGTATTCAACAAACATCCTCGGCAACCGTGACGGCCAGGTGCTGGAAGACCCCGGCTCATTTAAAACCAAGGAGGAAAGCAAGCTTTCGGTTCTGGAACATATTCTTCAGCCGGACCTGTATCCCGACCTTTACAAGGATTTCTATCATAAGGTAGCCATAAACTATTATCCGCCGCGCGGTGATAACAAGGAAGGATGGGATTGCATCGATATTTTCGGCTGGCTTGGTTACCCCATGCAGATTAAAATAAACTTTCTCTGCAGGGACAGCATACTTGCAGCTCCCCTGGTTCTTGACCTGGTACTGTTTGTTGATTTTGCAAAGCGGGCCGGACTCAGCGGCATTCAGGAATGGCTCTCCTTCTATTTTAAAAGCCCCATGGTTGCGCCGGGACTCTATCCTGAGCATGACCTTTTTATTCAGCTCACGAAACTGAAAAATACCCTGCGGTTTCTAATGGACGAAGAACTTATCACCCACCTCGGGCTCGAGTATTACATGGACTAAATTTCTTACAAATAGGGAAAGAAAAATTAAAAATCTGGAGCTCAAGAAATCAGGAAATTTTTGTTTTTACCTTTGTGAGTTCCTCAAGTTCCAAATTCAATCTTCTTTGTTCCTTTTTTAGTCTTTGCGGTTAACTTTGATTCCGGCTTGTCCGGGTTAGGATTTAGAAATTAAAACTAATGTCTTTGTCTGAATCATCGTATTCTCTCATCATTCCTCAGGGGGATAACACTTAATCTACAAGGGGGCAGTGATCATGCCAGAGCTAACAATTAAAAAAATAGGGATTCTGACTGGAGGCGGTGATTGCCCGGGACTAAATGCTGTCATCAGGGCAGCAGTTAAAACGGCAATCATCCAGTACGGCTGGAAGGTAATCGGCATTGAGGACGGTTTTGAAGGCCTGCTGCTTGACGGAAAAACCAGGCCGCTGCTGTTTGACAATGTCAAGGGGATACTGGCGCGGGGCGGTACCATACTGGGGTCTTCCAACCGGGGCAATCCGTTTGAATACAAGTTCAAGGAGGGAGGCAAAGTAATCGTGGAAGACCGCTCTCCCCTGCTGATGGATAAATTGCGCGCCCTTGAAATAGATGCATTAGTGGTCATCGGCGGGGATGGAACCCTGTCCATCGCTGACCGGCTTTTCAAAATGGGTGTCCCGCTGGTGGGGGTGCCCAAGACCATTGATAATGACCTCGCATCCACGGATGTCACGTTTGGCTTTGACACCGCCGTTAACACCGCAACTGAAGCGATTGATAAAATCCGCACCACCGGAGAGAGCCACCACCGGGTGATGATTGTGGAAGTCATGGGCCGATACACCGGCTGGATCGCCCTGCAGGCGGGTGTTGCAAGCGGCGCGGATATCATACTCATACCCGAGATACCGTTTAAGATAGAAAAAATTTGTGAGGTCATAAATGAGCGGGTCAAAACCGGGCGCAACGCAACCATTGTTGTTGTCGCTGAAGGGGCAAAGCCTGAAGGGGGCGATATGGCGGTAAAAATGGTAGTGGAAGAGAGCCATGACCCGATCCGCCTGGGCGGCATTGGAGACATGCTTGCTGATAAGATTTCCCGCGAGATTCACCTTGAAACCCGGGTAACGGTACTCGGGCACATCCAGCGCGGCGGTGTCCCCAGCGCATTTGACCGCACCCTGGCAACCAGGCTCGGAGTTGCTGCTGTGGACGTGCTGGCAGCAGGCGGCTCCGGCAGAATGGTGTGCCTGCGGGCAACCCATATTGACTCGGTTACACTTGAAGACGCGGTAAAACAGCTGAAAAAGGTGCCCCCGGATGGGGAAGTGGTAAAGTCAGCACAATCAATAGGCGTGAGTTTCGGGAAATAAAAAATAAAGCTGATAGCTTTTAGCTTTCTAATTAAAGGGGGATGCGCTGGATAGAAAAAAGATTTATCAGGTTATTCAGTCCCAGACAGCGGGGAAGAGAATCCTTTTGATCGGCTCATCAGGAAATATCGGCCGCAGAGCGCTCAAGTGCCTCATTGATTATGGCACAGCAGATTCTATCACCGCTTTCGACAAAAATCCTCCCAGGGAACAGTCTCTGCCCGGTCATGTGAAGGTGATGAGCGGCAGTCAGGCAGACATCACCAACTCCGACGCCGTATATGCGGCAGTAAAGGGGAACGATACCGTGATGTGTGCCATCGGTGTCCCGCGCTTTACCCCGCCCGGGGAAAAAAAGCTCACCCCCTTTGAAATTGAAGAAAACGGCATACAGCATGTCGTCAGCGCATCCAGGGGCGATGGCGGGGTAAACCATATTATTTATATCAGTGCTCTGGGAGTAGCGCGGGGAGACAAAATTCCCTCCTTTCACCTGAATCACCTGGCAAAGAAAAAGGCAGAGGCTATTCTGATAAACTCTTCAATCGACTACACCATACTCCGGCCTTCCGGCTACTTTTTTGACTTCAGAGACCTTCTTGCCGCAGCAGTATCAGACAGGTACAAGATAGTTGAGAACGGCAGCGGGCGGGTCCAGCCGATTCACCAGGATACTATGTCTGAAATTTTCTGTGCCTCAGTCGGGAATGCACAGGCCAAAAACAAGATAATTGCCGTTGGCGGTCCCGAGGTTTTCTCCTATAGAGAAATTGCCGGAGTATTTTCCCGTGTGCTCAAAAAAGAGGTTACGCCCGTAAGCCTTACCCCCGCACAATTTAAAAAGGAATACTTCAACAGCGATGTGGTTCTATTCAGGGCAACCTCTGACAGCATTCTTGAGGAGGAAGGTCTGGAGAAAATGCAGAAGATTTTTCCCTGCCTTGAGCTTTCGCGGATGGAAGACTACCTCAATAATCCCGATGACCCGATGCTGAAGGCGTATTTTAAAAATTAAATGGAGTACCGGTCAATAGGTGAATAGGTGCATATCTAACTACTCACCTTTTGGCCTTGTTACCGATTAACCCATCAACCGATTCACCGACTCATTATATCCACGACAGCACCGCAGTCCCCAGAATAATCGCGATAATGCCTGCCAACCGGTATGTCTGCTCTGATGCGGTATCAAGGAACCAGGATAAAAGCCTATCGGCACGCTTTTGCGGGTTAAAAATAAACAGGCACCCCTTGCCGATTGCAAGTATCCCGAGAACAGTAATAAACCAGAAAGCCGTGCTCTGATATGCCCCGACAATCAGGAGTGCACCAATAGTAATGGGGATGATGGAAAGAAGGCTGCTATCAACACCGCGCAGCGTTTTTCTGAAAAATGCCCTGCTCTCCTGTGAATAAAGCACCAGACATGTCCCTCCGCCAATCCACAAAAAGCTGATGAGGTAAAGAACCCATTTCATAGCAACCCATCCTTTCTGCTGATATTCCCAACAAAGCACAAAGCTAATTTTTTAAATAGCTGGTAGCTCTCAGCTACTTATTTCTCTGTACTTATTTGATTAATAAAGTTCCTCTCTGCTGTCAATATAAAACAGAGGGGCAGAATCAAATCACTTGACATACCATGCCGCACAATATATTATGACCAGGGTCACGTAAGTGTGACTTAGGTCAAATCTGTGGCATAAAGGGTTGTATGTAACAGATATAACTTTTAATGCAATGGGGTAGCCTGCTGCCTCCATATGTGTTATAAACTATTAGTAGCGAAAGGGAGGATATCAGAATGAATCCATTAGACATGTTCAGGGAAAAATTTGTGCTGTACCGAAAAGTTTTTGATGAGTCAGGGGAAAAAAAGGCCTGGGATAGCCTTTTTGACGGCTATCCTGAACGGCAGAGAAAAAACATGGGCAAATATATTGACAAGCACAACACCCTTGCCGAGGCATTTTCTGACGCAGTGGCAGCATATAAGCAGATCGGCATGGAAATGCAGGTTGTTGACGTTTCAAATAACGGCATAGATGCGGTGCTTGAGATTCAGCACGTGTGCCCTGCTTTGAATTTTAATTTGCACAAGGATTTTGGTTTCGAAAAACCCTGCCATGTTATCTGTGAAATGGATATAGCTGCAACCAACAAGGCTTTCAGCGATCTGAACATGAAAGGCTCAATTCTCTGTTCCCAGGCCGATGGACACAGCGTGTGCATGTTTAAATACGAGCGCCCGAAGAAATAGCCGGACCATACCTCACCGGTATACCCTTTACTTTCCAAATCCCCTCCTGTAAACTTTCAGGAGGGGATTTATTTATTCCAATGAAACAATATAATTCAAGATTATTATTGCAGCAGTTATATATCCGCGAGGACGTTCTCCCGTCCCTGCTTTCAGGCGCGTATGCGTTCCTGACTTCGCTGACCTATTTCTTTCTTCCCCTGTTCCTCAAGGATCAACTCAAGTTCTCCGGCACGAAGATTGGAATTCTCTATGCCGGCCTGAGCATCACCGGCATCATAGTCGCGTTTCCCATAGGGTTTTTTAATGATTTGTTCACCCCCCGCCTCCTCATTATCCTTTCGCTCATCACAACGGCTGTTTCCCTCTGGGGGCAGGCAGCGATAACACACTTCATCCCCTTCTTTTTTATCTTCCTTCTGTTCGGCGTATCAAACAACATTTTCCGCACCTCCCTCGACGCCCTGCTCTTCAAATCAGGAAAAGAGGAAACAGGCGCAACCAGGTACGGCCTCTACAACAGCATGCGCATGGTGGGGTTCACTATAGGCGCAGTATGTGCAGGGCATTATCTGGCTGCAGGCGATTTCCCCGCCATGCTTAAAATCCTGGGGGTGCTCTCGCTGCTGCTGATGCTTACCTACCCGCTGCTTTCCTTCATCCCAGGCAAAAGATGGGAGCTGTTTAATTACCGGCAGGACTTTCTGAAAAAAGAGGTTATTGTTTTTTCGGCGTGGCTGTTTTTTTTCACCCTGCACTGGGGTGCAGAGTCAACAAGTTACGGACTTTTTCTCCGCCACCACCTCAATCTGCAGCTTGCGGGGATAGGGTACTATATGGCAGGAGAATTTCTGGCTGTGGCACTGGCAAGTTTCTACTGTGGAAAGTTGTATGACCGGGGTGTCAGCGTAGAGCGCCTGCTCTACCCGGGGCTCATTGCATCCGGGCTGGGCCACATTATGATGGTTTATCCTGATGTCATGGTTTCCTTCGTCTGGCGGGTAATTCACGGGATTGGTGACGGCGTGGTAATGCTCATCATGTATGTGGGTATCGGCCGGCTGTTTCATGTGGACAGGGTCGGAGGCAATGCCAGCCTGATTTATCTTGTCACCCTGATTGGCTCTTTTGCCGGCGCTCTCATCTGCGGGCCTCTTGGCGAGCGGCTGGGATACTGGGTTCCCCTGGCGCTGTCAGGGGTTATACCAATGCTCCTCCTGCCGCTCCTCATATGGTGGCGGAAGCGGGAGGATGCGCACGCTGCTATCGTGGAGCACACCTAAAAGATTGCTGGTAAAGTTGTTTTTCCCAGGCTGGTCAAAAACATTCAGATGCAAGGCGCGCAACATCACGAGGAATGAGGCGTACTTCGCGGTACGCTGCAATGACGAGGGATGAGCGCAACGCAGCAGATGGGTGTTTTTCAACAGCC
>CAIYCZ010000148.1 GCA_903924805.1 uncultured delta proteobacterium
CATTTTTCCTGTTTGATAAAAATACTGCTCTGGCACAAGGAATAGGCGAGGTATTGAACCCGGTAACTCTGGGGGTTACAGCATGGTTCTTGATTATTTTCCCGGGTTTTAGCATCTCTACCTCATGGGCATACAGTAATTATAAATTGTTGACAAATAAACTAAAAAATATTAGAATTTCAAATTCTATTACGGACTTCAAATTCATTACTGCTCTTCTGAAGAATGATCTGGAGGACGTTGTAATACCCCAGTATCCTGAGATTCAAAGGTTAAAGCTCGAACTCGTGCGCGCGGGTGCAAGCGGTTCATTGATGAGCGGAAGTGGTTCAGCAGTTTTTGGCATATTCCCGGATGAAAAACATGCGCAAAAAGCTCTCTCACTGCTTTCTCTCCCGGCCCCTCAGAGGGCTTTTATTGTCCGCAGCCTATAAACACCAGTGCCTCATGTTTTTCTAATACCGTAAAAAACACAGCAGCCCACGGCTCTGAGCTATCTAACTCCACAACCACATGTGTATAAAGGAGAAAGGTGCGTTCCTTGGATAACTTAAAAATCTTTTCTGGAAATTCCAACGTGCCTCTTACAGAGGAAATATGCCGTTATTTTAATACTCCATTAGGGTGTGCAAAGGTAGGCACATTCAGTGACGGAGAGATAATGGTTGAAATTCAGGAAAATGTTCGTGGAATGGATGTGTTTATCATTCAGTCCATGTGCACTCCGGTGAATGATCACCTCATGGAACTCCTCATCCTGATAGATGCCATGAAACGAGCATCAGCAGAAAGGATTACAGCAACCATACCATATTATGGGTACGCACGGCAGGACCGTAAAGTTGCGCCCCGAGTACCCATTTCTGCAAAGCTGATTGCTGACCTGCTAACCGCAGCGGGGGCTGACAGAGTCCTGACTATAGACCTTCATGCAGGACAGATTCAGGGATTTTTTAATATTCCCGTGGATAATCTGTTTGCTACTCCTGTTGTACTGGAATACCTTAAAGAGAAATATCAGGATGATCTGGTCATCGTTTCCCCTGACGCAGGAGGTGTTGAGCGGGCACGTGCCATTGCAAAACGGCTGGGAGCAACCCTTGCCATTATAGACAAACGCCGGGAGAGCCCGAATGAGTCTCAGGTGATGAACGTCATTGGAGATATAAAAAACAAAACTGCACTTATTATAGATGATATGGTTGATACGGCAGGAACACTAACCCAGGCTGCAGATGCTATTGCTGAGAGAGGCGCTAAAAGCGTATCTGCCTGCTGCATCCATGCGGTTCTGTCCGGAGCTGCGCTTGATAAAATCAACCGGTGCTCGCTGGAGGAACTTGTCGTCACCAATACAATACCACTGCATGATAAAAACAAAATTACCAACAAAATAAAAGTGCTCTCTGTCGGCAGTCTTCTGGCAGAGGCTATAAAAAGAATTCATAAAAATGACTCGGTGAGCTCCCTGTTTATTTAAAAAAGAGGCGCGTATTCATTAAAAATCGGATAGTACCATTACTTCCGTATGAGGAGTTAAACATAGATCAGCTTACGTACTACTTGCTTGCATAACCCGCATAATACTTGTACAAATTTTCTTGGGGGAAGGTATGAACGATACAATAGTTATTAAAGCACACACACGCAATAAATTGGGCAAAAATGTATCTTATGGCTTACGAGAAAAGGGTTTTATTCCAGCGGTACTCTATGGCCACAATTTTGCTCCAATAGCTCTTTCGATCAGTGTAGCAGAGATGAACACC
>CAIYCZ010000149.1 GCA_903924805.1 uncultured delta proteobacterium
TGCCGGGGTTTTATCACTGATCCGAACAAAAATGCCCAGTCAGATATTATGAAAAAATACGGTCTCACGCCAGAAATGATAATGAAAGAGTATCGATTATTTAATGCGTATACGGAGGACACTAATGAGTAGTCAGAATCTTTCCATAAATGTTCATCATGTAACCAGGGTTGAAGGACATGGTAATATTGAGGTCAGCCTGAAAAAGGGCATTGTTGAAAAATGCATGTGGAATGTGGTTGAGGCTCCGCGGTTTTTTGAGGCGTTTCTGCAGGGGCGGCCCTACAAGGACGTGAATCATATAACATCCCGGATCTGCGGCATCTGCTCAATCGGCCACCAGATGGCATCGCTCAAGGCAACCGAGGCTGCCATGGGGGTGAAAATCTCAGAGCAGACCCTGCTCTTGAGAAAGCTTCTCCTGCACGGGGAAAACCTGCAGAGCCATGTGCTCCACACCTATTTTCTTGTGGCCCCGGACTTTTTCGGCGTGGGCAGCGTGTTTCCCCTGGTGCAGACCCACAAAGATGTGGTGGTGCGGGCGCTGACGCTTAAGAAGCTGGCAAACGATCTCTGCGATATCGTGGGAGGCCGCACCGTCCATCCTATCCGCTGCAAGGTGGGCGGATTCTCCTGTGTGCCAAAGCCCGCGGAGCTTGAGCAGGCGCGCGCGCGGCTTGAGGCTGCCCGCCCGGAAATAGATAAAACGGTTGACCTGTTTGCCACGCTGAAGATACCCGCGTTTGAGCGCGAGACCGAATACATCGGCCTCTACTCAAAAACTGAATATCCGCTCTACGAAGGTGCCCTGTGCTCTTCAGATGCGGGCACGTTCAAGGATGAGGAGTACCTTTCAGTAACCAATGAATATATTGTGCCGCAGTCAACCGCAAAGTACTCCAAACACAAGCGGGACGCATACATGGTAGGCGCCCTGGCACGCTTCAATCTGAATTACGAGATGCTTCACCCCAAGGCGAAAAAAGCGGCAACTGCTCTCAATCTTAAAGCTCCCTGTCACAACCCGTTTATGATTTCTGTGGCACAGGTGGTTGAGATTGTCGATTCACTGGAAAATGGTATAGCCCTTATTGACACCCTCCTGGCCCGGGGCCTGCAGGAGGAGGAGTTTGAGATAAAGCCAAAGGCCGGCCGCGGTGTAGGTATTGTGGAAGTGCCGCGGGGCATCCTGTTCCATGACTACACCTACAACGAAAAAGGTGAAATCGTGCGCGCCAACTGTATCATCCCCACGAACCAGAATCATGCCAATATCCAGAAGGATATGGAAAAGTTTCTGCCCATGATTCTTGATAAAAACCCGGATGAAATAAAGCTTAACCTTGAAATGCTGGTGCGGGCGTATGACCCGTGCATATCGTGTTCGACCCACTACCTGGACGTAACGTTTATTGAATAAAAACCATTAATCACCATGGGCACAGAGAATGTCCTGTATTCCCTGTGGTTAGGTGTAATAGAAAAGAGGGAGTGCCATGAAAAAAATTTTAATTGTTGATGATGACCCTGATATCGTAGAAGCTATGCGGATGGTGCTTGAAGCACAAAACTTTGAAGTGTCCAGTGCCATCAATGGAACTGGAGGCCTGCGCAAGATAAAGGAGGTGAACCCCGACCTTATTATCCTTGATGTCATGATGGACCAGCTTACCGAAGGTTTTCAGGTCACCTACACGCTGAAAAATGCGGCGCCAGGGTCAGAATATGCACCATTTTCCAAGATACCGATCCTTATGCTGACCGCTATCAGTAAGGAAACACACATGAAATTTAATCCTGATAAAGATAATGAGTTTTTACCGGTCGATGCATTTTTAGAAAAACCGGTCCAGCCTAAAATACTCATTGAAAAGGTACGAAAGCTGCTCAACATGGCATAAGAATGACGGACTCCCATGAGGCAGACATTCTGATAGCCGGAGTGGGGCATCCCCTTATGGGTGATGACGCCCTCGGACTTGAGGTCTTGCGGAAGATTGAAGAAGATGCGATGCTTCCGCGAACCCGTCTGTTTTATGCTGGGTCAGCCCCCGTCGATATTCTCGGGGAGCTCTCCGGGGTTAAAAAACTGATAGTCATTGATGCACTCCAGGGAGTTCCTCCGGGAGCAATCATTAAAAAACATTTTTCACCAACAATTCCAGCACGTGAAATCAACGAGGTCGAAACCCATGGAATCGGCCTTGTTCAAACCCTCTGTCTGGCACGCGAGCTGATGCCGGACATTGATATTATAATTATAGGAGTAGGTACTGAGCCGATGGCTACTCCCGGCTTACCGCTAAGTCAATCCCTCCATGAACAAATACCTGCACTTATCCGGATAATCAAAGACGAAGTTGCCGTGTCACTAACAAGGATGTAAAGGAGGTCGGTTCTTCGATGTCCATCTTCTCCGTTCTGGGAAAATATTTTTTACCCGAGGAGCTGCATATCGACACCAGCTCGGTTGTGGTTCCCTATTCTCTGGATAACGGGAAATATTATGTACCGGGGAAGCAGCATGCGGAGGAAGTGTCGGTTATTGCGCGGTGGCTGGTACGGCTTCGCTGGTTTGCCGTGTGCGGCTTCCTCGTGATGGCACTGTGCTTTTCGATATTTTTTCATGATGTCCTGCTCCCCCAACCCCTCTACGGCCTGTGCTTTGTCATATTCCTTTACAACGCCGGTTTCTTTTTCCTGTTCACGAATAAAACAATAGTATCCTACCAGACCTCCTTATCTGCGGTCCGCCTGCAGGTATTGCTGGACTGGCTTGCGCTGCTCATGTTTATTCATTTTACCGGCGGTATTTTCAGCCCGCTGGTCTTTTTTGTCATACTGCATGTCATTATTAACGCCATGATATTCCCCCCGTATCAGTGCTATATCTATGCGGCGGTATCACTGATGGGCCTTGGCGCGCTTGTTTTACTTGAGGATGTGTTCCGGTATTTTCCGGTGAGCAACCTGTGGTTCGGCAAAATGCCTCCCGCGCTTGATCCGGTATCCCTGCTCATTTCTTTTTTCCTGTTCTCTCTGGTGCTGTTCTGCGCCACCTTTCTTGCCACCTCTTTTATGGCCCGGCTGCGGGAGCGGGAAAATGACGTGCGGCTGCTCACCCGGAAACTGCAGAAGGCGCTTACCCGCATGGAGACACTGTATGAGGCTACCAAGGCCATGGTCTCGAGCTATGACCTTACTGCGGTGCTCGACCGTATCGTGCAGGACAGCGTGCGCATGACGGGTGCACAAGGGGCTGTCCTGCACCTGCTGCGTGAGGGGGAAATCGAGCTTACCCCTGCTGCTGCCTGCGGCCTTTCCGAGGCATTTCTTAAAAAGGGTCCCGTAAAGCGGGATGACGGTCTTACTCCCAAGAATCCGGAGGATGTTATTATCGTAGATGACGTGGAGCATGATTCCCGGTTAA
>CAIYCZ010000150.1 GCA_903924805.1 uncultured delta proteobacterium
AGGCGAACTTCAGGGTACGCCGCAACGACTAAGGAGGATGGAAACACCGCAGATGGGCGTTTTTCAACAGCCTGCTAGAATCCTTCCTTGGCCAGCTCTTCGACGAGCTTTTTCTGCTGCGCAGTGAGGTGTTTGGGGATCTGCACCAGTATCTTCACATATTCATCTCCCTGACCGCTGCCCTTGAAATGATGAACCCCGCAGCCTTTGAGCCGCAGTTTGGTATGGCTCTGGATGCCGGGGGGAACCTTGATTTTGCTGGTCCCGGTCACGGTTGGGACTTCGATGGTAGTGCCCAGAAGCGCTTCCGACAGTTTTATCTCTTGCTCAACCAGGATGTCGTCTCCTTCCCGTTTGAATACCGGGTGCTCCTGCACCTGAAGCGTCACATACAGGTCTCCCGGCGCAGGGGACGCGCCGCGCTCCCCTTTACCGCTCAGACGCAGTTTCTGACCGGTCGAGATGCCGCGGGGAATCTTCACCGTGATTTCATTTCTTGCGCCGTCAACAATATAGGCAATCTTTTTTTCACACCCGGTAATGGCTTCCATGAAATCTATGGTCAGGTCCATGCTCAAGTCCCGGCCCTGCGGCGTATATGCTTCCTGGCCGAACCCTCCGCCGCCAAATAAATCCTCTGCGCGGTACCCGGCACCCCGGCCCCTCCCGCCAAATCCCGGGCCATGGCTGCCGCCGCGGCGGGCACCGCCAAAAGCCCTGTTGAAAATATCTTCAGAGCCAAACCCCAGGTCTTTGAATAAATCTCCCACGTCAAAGCCGCGGAAAATGTCTTCCTGCGTGTAGCGCTGATGGAACCCGGCCGAGCCAAAGCGGTCGAACTGCGCACGCTTCTCCTTATCGCTCAGCACCGCATAGGCCTCATTTATTTTCTTGAACTTCTCCTCCGCGCTCTTGTCCCCGGGATTCCGGTCCGGATGATACTGCATGGCAAGCTTGCGGTAGGTCTTTTTTATCTCCGCTTCCGTGGCATTCCTGCTGACACCCAGTAGTTTATAATAATCTTCATATGCTGCCATTTACGCTCCCTGCTGGTATGATTCTTTTATTAAATCGCTCAGGTATTGCTGCGGCGATTCTATTGCCTCCCGGGAGAACACGAAACTGTTTTTTCCGGTCTTCTCCCGGAGGAGTTTGAGGCCGTGCTCATAATTTTTGAGCAGCCCTTCCAGGAGGATGTCCACCCGTTCATTATCAGTAAACACTTTTTCTAATAGTCTGTTCACCGCCTTCTCGTCAAGCTGAATTAAAATACCATGGAGCCCTAAAAACTTTTTTTCAAACCTTCGCACCGCACGCTCGATGCCCATCGCCTCATCAAGCACGCTCTGATATGCACGGCATTTCACCACCGCAGTGTGTAATATGATATCCAGGCTTTCACTGCTTAAAAAACTTTGCTGGGCCGCGCTCAGTGAGGTTACCTTCTCCAGAATGCATTCCCGGAGATCGTCTTTCTCTTGTTCGATGAGCTGCTGATGCCGCTGATACATGGTGTCAAGCCCCTTGCCGGACAGCAGGCTTTTCAGCTCCCGGGACGGATGCTCAGCCATTGCTTTGGTTACCACCAGCTTATCTATCGTGGTTGAGGGCAGCTTTTTTTCAAACGTAAGCAGAACCCTTTCCCCGGCGCTGATAAGGCCGCGGGCCCCGGTCTTTTCTGCGCACGCCATTTCTGCAATGGTTCTCAGCGCATCATCTTCAAACCGTATATCAATGCCATAGGCCATAAAATCGCGTTTCTTGCTGTTTATCACCGCGCTGTTCGGGTTTTTAAGGATTGCATACAAATCATCCATGGTCAGCGATTCAAACACCGCAACAACCGGCAGCCTGCCGATGAACTCTGACTCGAACCCGAAGTTCATCAGGTCTTCTGCCTTCACCGCTCCCAGCAGCGCCTCCTCACGCTCAGGGCTCTTCAGCTCGGCACTGAAGCCCAGACCCTTGCTGTTCAAACGGTCGCCAATAACTCTTTCAAGACTGTTAAAAGCGCCGCTCATGATGAAGAGGATGTTCCTGGTATTCACTATCCGCCGCTCCCGCTTCCCGGTCTTCCGGTACTGCTCTACCGCCTCCATCTGCGAAACTATGTCGTGAGGCACCTTGAGATCCACCTCGGTCTCCTCCATCGGCTTGAGCAGCGCCCGCTGCACGCCGGTGCGGGACACATCAGGGCCATAGAGGTTATTGCTGCTGGCAATCTTGTCAATTTCGTCAATGTAGATGATTCCGTACTGCGCCCGCTCAATATCTCCGTTTGCTTCCCGGACCAGGTCGCGCACCAGATCCTCAACATCGCCGCCCACGTAACCGGTTTCACTGAACTTGGTGGCATCGCCTTTCACAAACGGCACCCCGATCTTCTGGGCAATAAGCTTGATGAGAAACGTTTTGCCCACGCCGGTGGGCCCTATCATGATGATGTTATTTTTGATATTTCCTACGGGAGCCGACTCATCGCTGTGCCTGATCCGGTTAAAATGGGTGCAGATTTTAGTGGCAAGGATCTCCTTGGCCCGTTCCTGCTTGATAACATACTCATTCAAATACGCCTCAAGCTCCTCCGGCTTCATGGTAAAATTAATTTTAGCCGGAGGGACGTCCGTCTTTATTTCCTCTTCGGCGCCGACCTCAGAATGCTCGGGGAACAGAAGCGGCACGGAAAGCCGCACATGGTCCCCATATTTTTTGGCCAGGTATTCATTAAGCTCTTTTTCAAGCTCTCGCGGACCCGGTATTTTATTATTGTTCATGGTTATTTCCTTTCACGCCCTGCAACCATACTATAACATTTTTAAATAACAGCGCTATTAAATTACCTGTTATACTTCTCCACTATAACAGTAACCACT
>CAIYCZ010000151.1 GCA_903924805.1 uncultured delta proteobacterium
AGAACGGAGAGCCCGAACACTCCCAGCCCCACAACGGTCAGTCCCATGACAGCGCCGCTCGTATAGGATACCCTGAACGCCTCACCCATGCCTTTTTTCGCAGCGGCTGTTGTCCGGACATTTGCCAGCGTTGCCGCGGACATGCCAATGGCTCCGGCACCTGCGGAAAGTGTTGCGCCAACGACAAAACATACTGCTGTCAGCGGATTGATTGCCACGGACAGGATGACTGCCATCACGATGACAAATACCGCAATCGCGGTGTACTGGCGCTTGAGATAGACCATTGCACCATTCCGGATCGCAGCGGCAATCTTCTGCATCAGTTCGTCTCCCGGATCTTCCCGTTGAATGCTGATGTAGCAATAGGCAGCAAACACCAGCCCAAGAAGGGCGGAAACCGGTACAAAAATCAGCAAATCCATCTTTTCAAATCCTCCGGAAATCTACGGATCCTCATCGATCATGATCGATCGAAAAAGTCTACCGCAAATAATTGTATTCCAGCGTTTAAAAAACAGTCGGGTATTGTAATTTTTTTTTAAGACAGGAAATAATTTTGCACAATGTTCGTTCATCCGTGCAATTTTTGCATGACATTAAAAAAGTTCGGGTAATCGGGGCTCTGCAGATATCCCCGATATTAATGGGATGTGCCAGAGAATTTATTGCTGTAGACATGTTGCACACGATGTTGCTCGTTTTCATGCCGTTTTCAACAACGTGCGCCAGTGTGCTGGAAGAAAATGATCGCATTGCGCATCAATATCTTTTTTGGTGACCATTAACACGGGAAATAGTCTTTTTTACCCGGGATGTAAATCGCTGCCGAATATTCTTCGATGAAATCGGAATCTATGAGCAGGTCGATATAAACCATTTTTTTTGCTACAGATTCTGTCTCCTGCCTTCTTTTCTGCGAGAGGAGAGCGGCATAGGCACCAGAGAGAGCCCCATTGCCAATCGGATGGAATTCTGCATTAAAAAACCGGGGAATAATGCCAAATGCCACAACATTGTGTATGTCTGCATATGCACCAAACGCTCCGGCAAGGTATACGTGCCTGACATCACCGACAGAAATCCGGTATTTTTTCATCAGTACCCCGATCGCACCGCATACTGCTGCCTTTGAGTCCATCAGGTATGCCATATCCTGCCGGGTAATACGGATATCACGCCCGGTTGCGGTATTTTCCTTGGGAACGAGGACGAATTCCGGTCCTTCATCTCCTCTCCTTACACCGGGTTTTCCCTCAATTAGTTTTCCGGTAAAATCGAGAATACCGGACCCTGCCATGCCGGCAGCTGCATCTATAATCCCGGACCCGCAAATCCCCCGCGGTTGTTCATTCCCAATTGTTGTAAAGGAAACCTGTGCTGTTGTGGGATCGATTGAAACATGATCGATTGCCCCCCGCATGGCACGCATACCGGAAGTGATCCCGGCCCCCTCAAATGCCGGACCTGATGCACACGAAGCTGATGCAAGCCAGTCTTCATTGCCAAAGACTACCTCACCATTGGTGCCTAAATCGATGAGGAGCGAAAGATCCCGGGACACATGCATGCCGGATACAACGACATCCCCGACAGCATCACCTCCGACAAACCGGCTTACATTAGGCAGGCAGTACACATAGGCGTGAGGGTTTGCAGAAAGTCTGAGATCCTGAGCCTTCAGGATAATTGGTACACGGGGAATTTCTGCATTCGCCAACTCAAGAATTGAAGGGTCGCGTCCGGTAAGGAGGTAAATCATGACAGTGTTGCCGGCAATACAGACATCATTTATCGTAGTTACATCCACTGGAATCTCTGCCGCCATTTGATCAATAACCCCGTTGATGCTCTCCATTGCTGCCATCTGCAATGTCTCTCCCCCCCCGACATCTTTCACAGCGGCTATCCGCGTGATGAGTTCCTCCCCGAAGGTAATCTGGCGGTTCAGGACCGAAGCTGATGCACAGACCTTCC
>CAIYCZ010000152.1 GCA_903924805.1 uncultured delta proteobacterium
CTGAATCAAACAATTTGGCTTTGAAAGGCATTGCATTCGCCAATCGGCACAAAGGAAACCACATAATTGTTTCTTCTATCGAGCATGACTGTATTTTAAATTCCTGTAAATGGCTGAGCAAACAGGGATTTAATATTACCTGTTTGCCTGTTGACTCAGATGGTTTGATTGATGTGGATGAATTGAAAAATACCATCAATCGGGATACTATTCTTGTGTCCATTATGCATGCAAACAATGAGATCGGAACCATTGAGCCCATTGAAGGAATCGGGAATATATGCAGTGAGCATGGCATTTATTTCCATACCGATGCCTGCCAGTCATTTGGCAAAGTGAAAATCGATGTGCAACAACAGAACATTGATTTGCTTACTATTAACGCCCATAAAATTTACGGACCAAAGGGTGTGGGCGCTCTGTTCATCAGAAAGGGAGTGAAAATCGAACCGTGGCAGCATGGCGGCGGGCATGAGTTTGGATTGCGTTCAGCAACAGAAAATATTCCCGGCATCGTGGGGTTAGCCAGGGCTGCTCAATTATGTGATGAAGAACTTGAATCCGAGACCGCAAGATTGACTCAGCTTCGCGAAAAAATCATCGTTAACGTGCTCCAGAATATTCCCCAGGCATATGTAAACGGGCACAGGGCACAGCGGTTGTGCAATAATGTGAATTTTGGATTTCAAGGCTATGAAGGTGAAGGGATACGGCTGTTGCTGCTCCTGGATGATTTGGGGATAGCTGTGTCAGCAGGTTCGGCATGCTCTGCAAACGATGCGGAGAATAAACCTTCGCATGTACTTTCAGCAATAGGACACAACCCGGTCGAGGCACGCGGTGCCCTGCGCCTGAGCCTTGGTCGCTATAATACCGAGCAAGAGGTCGATTATTTTCTGGAGGTACTGCCCAGTGTCTTTAGAAATTTGAGGCCGCTATCATCACTATCATTAGGAGGTTAATAAAATGCAAAAGTCAGCTACTATCATCGAAACACTGCCTGGGCTTAACTGTGGATTATGCGGTTTTAAATCGTGTGACGAATTTGCTGCTGTCCTTGTCAAACAACCGGATGAGATAATAAAGTGCATTCATATTAGCGACAAGAAAGATTCTCAGGAGCAGGAAATTACGGCACGTGTATGTGGCACCTGCGATTTTAAAAATATCACCCAGGAGCCCACCTGGAAGGATTCTCTCGGCCGGGAATACGATTTTATTCTGGATACATTTCCCAATGAGCCGGGGCCACGCGAGACGATTCTCCCTCACAACCCGCTTCTCACCAAAGAAATGGACATGAAAAAGGGTGACATTATGATTGGCAGGCCACTGGGAATGTCATGCGGTTGCCCCATTACCCATTGTGGCGTTGTTATGGATGTCGACCAAAAAACCGGCGTTATGGTATGGTGCGTTACTGGTCCGCTTGGACCACGGCATAATGGGTATAAGGATATAGGGTATTATTCTGCTGAGGCATATGACGGACTGATCAGGAGCACACGGAAAGAACTGAAGATAGGCATGAGATATTTTTTCCTGCCCCACCGGTGCATGCTCCAGTGGAGGCACAGCGGGTTAATTAATTTTATCAACAAAACCAAACAGGGTATTTCTGTGCGTGTTGAAGGATTGTGGATTGGATAAGCATGGTATTTAAATTTTATCCTTGTCGCATTATTTCTAAATATTCTTCCCGAAACATTGAAATCCCTGAGATCAATAACGTCTTTCCTCTGACAATACACTATCAGGAGTTGTGTCCTTAACCATATAATATAAGCTCTCACTGTGATACTGCTGCAAATTTCATAATCACCATCTCATTTCCTTCCACAATAAAAGTCTTGACTTCTACAGAACTAATAGTTATTAAATCTATCATATTAGTAGATTAATGTGCTTGCATATTAAATTATAAAAACTATGCAGGTACTGGAGGGCTCACTGTCGCCTGTTGAGTGCGTGGATAATCCAAACTACTGCAATCAGGTACCGGTATGCTCTTCACGGGATGTCTGGACAAAAATGAAGCTGGAGATGGAAAAGGTTCTTTCCTCAATAACCCTGCAGGAGCTTACGGACTCGCAGAAAACAAAGAGGTCTTCAAGTCTGCACTACTGCATTTAAACCTCATGGTTAAAAAGGAGCACAGAAGTGTTCTGACCCCAACTGCCGCCTGTATAACGCCCACTGGCAGCATGAGCTTATTCACGCACAGATTGAATCACCCTTTGAATTTTGTCCTGTGCACACGGCGGCCTTGAACAGCATGGGTACTGCATACTAAAAGCCCGTTTATGCACCATAGTATGAATACTTGCCGAATACACAGCAATTGATGTACAATGATTTTACTATGAAAACTGCACAAGCAAAACTGAGAAATCTTGAAAATATTCTGCACAAGATGGGCGGCGTTGTGGTGGCTTTCTCCGGTGGTGTGG
Organism: uncultured delta proteobacterium; assembly: GCA_903924805.1. Lineage (GTDB taxonomy): Bacteria > Desulfobacterota > WTBG01 > CAIYCZ01 > CAIYCZ01 > CAIYCZ01. Next base: position 2,451 of record CAIYCZ010000152.1, read on the forward strand.
ACAGCACCTTTCTGTTAAAAGTAGCCCGTGACGTGCTGGGGGAAAATGTCTTTGCGGTAAC
>CAIYCZ010000153.1 GCA_903924805.1 uncultured delta proteobacterium
GGCACTTCATTTCCAGTCATCAAAATCGGACTAACGTATATTGACCCGTTTGCATTTGTCTTCTGGCGCTTTTTGGTCGCCTCAATCGCATTGCTGGTCACCGAGCAGATTCAAATGCACACTGATTGATTCGCCTTCGGTGAAGCTGTTTTCATCCTCGCAGCAGAGCTGCGGGGTATTCAACAGCACGTTTTTACAAACCACAAAGAACACAGAGCTGAACGAGTTGGATGCGTTAAGGAATTATAATATGAATCAGGTTATTGTCAGGTTTGCGCCGTCTCCCACCGGCTATCTGCATATCGGCGGAGCCCGGACAGCACTCTACAACTGGCTTTTTGCCCGGAAACATAACGGGAAATTCATCCTCCGGATTGAGGACACTGATTTAGAACGTTCAACAGATGAGTCAATACGGGGCATTCTTGACGGCCTGCAATGGCTGGGGCTTGACTGGGACGAGGGGCCGAATTTTCAAACCCAGCGGCTTAATTATCACAAGGAAGCGGCACAGAAGCTTTTGGCAAACGGCTCTGCCTATAAATGCTTCTGCACAAAGGAAGCACTGGAGGCAAAGAGATTAAAAGCCCAGCAGGAAAAATCAGATTACCGCTATGCCGGCACCTGCAGGAATCTGTCTCCTGACGACGCGAGAAAGCGCGAGGAGCAGGGGCTTCCGTTTGTTGTCCGTTTCAAGGTCCCCCAGACCGGCGGCATGGTCGCGTTCGATGATGCGGTCTACGGCCACATTGAAAAGAGATATGAAGACATTGAGGATTTCGTAGTCCTGCGCTCTGACGGCCAGCCCCTCTATGTATTGAGCAATGCAGTAGACGATTCCATGGATACGATAAGCCACGTCATCAGGGGGCAGGACGGCATTGCCAATACACCGAAACAGATTCTCATGTATCAGGCGCTTGGCTATGAGCTGCCGGTATTTGCCCACATGCCGCTGACACTTGATATTAACAAGGCAAAGATATCCAAGCGGAAACACGGCGACGTGGTGACCGTTGCCTATTACAAGGAAAGAGGGTTCATTCCCTGGGCTCTGTGTAATTTTCTTGCGCTGCTCGGCTGGTCAACATCTGATGACCGGGAGCTGTTCACCCGTGACGAACTTATTGAGGCGTTCTCCATGGAAGGTATTGTGCGCCATAATTCCATTTTCAATTACCGTCCCGGCGATCCCAAAAACTGGACTGACCCCAAGGCAATCTCCATCAATGCCCGGTATCTCTCCATGATGAGCTTTGAAGAACTTATGCCCTACGTGCGCAAAGAGCTTGAGGAGTCAAACCTGTGGGATGCTGCCTATGAGGGGGAAAAGAAACAATGGTTTGAGGAAACCGTAAACCTCATCCGCACCCGCTTGCACACCCTTAAAGACTTTTCCACCGTGGGCAGGCCCTATTTCTCCGATGACTTTACATTTGAAGATGCGGCGGTGGCGAAGAACCTGAAGAAGGATGACCGGGTGAAGCAGTTATTGATAGATACTGCGGAACAGTTTGATAAACTTTCCGTATTTAATATTGAGAATGCGGAGAACGTTATCCGCGTGCTTGCGGAAGGTAAAGGTGTGAAACCGGGCCTCATCATTAATGCGGTGCGCACTGCGGTGACCGGTCAGTCTGCCGGGCCAGGGCTGTTTGAAGTGCTTGCAGCCATCGGGAAGGAACGGACCATTGCACGGCTGCGCAAGGCAGCCGAGATAATCTAAAAAAACCGCAGAGTGCGCAGAGAGGTATCTTTCATTTTCCGGCTTCAGACAATACTTTCATAAAAAAGGCTTCCACATCCACTGTCAATTTCTTAAGCGATGGCAGGTGGGTGTACATCTGGTGCCCTGCCTCGTAACATTCAAGTCTGAGATTTGCACGCAGCCCTTGGTCAAGGCCGAGATGGTTAACGGTATATTCAGTGGCAAAATAGGGCGTGGCAAGATCATAATACCCGCAGGCAATAAAGACTTTTAAATGCCTGTTCCTGCTCATTGCTTCCCGAAGCGTATCAGCAACATTGACATAGCCCTGAGAAGCTGAACCCCAGTTCCACTCCCTGTTTACCTTCAGATTCAGCGTCTCGTAGGTGAGATCATTCTCATACTTCAACTCGCTGCGCACATAGTCATTCATGGCAACAGTATACGGCCCGGTGGTCATAAACAGCGCCGGGTCAAATTCACTGTATTCACCTGCCGCATCTGCGTCAATGCCTTTTACTCTGGCGTCAAGCACCCCAATGGTGCGGTGCTCTGTGCGCAGCAGCTCTTTAACAAAACGGGGAGCATTAATACGCAGGTTATTATTTTCAATGTAGCTTTTTGCAAGCCCGGTAAATTGGGCTAATGTTTCTATGATGTTTTTCCGCTCAGCAGCAGACAAACTGTCGCCTTTTACAAGCGCGCTGCAATAGGTGCTCTGTGCCCATGCTTCTGCATCGTGCATGCTTTTCTTGAAATCATGCTGCAGTTCGGCTGAAAGTTTTTTATGATACCATGCTGCTGCCGTATAAGAGGGCACGCATAAAATGTACGGAAGGTCATTGCCGGCATTAAACTTGATGGTCTGAAAGTTCAGTGCCGGTGAAATGAGCACCAGCCCGTTGAGATTCATGTTGAAAGTGTTTTGCACATAACCGGCAAGGGAAGCAGCCCGCGTGGAGCCATAGCTTTCCCCGATTATGAACTTTGGTGACAGCCAGCGTTTATAGCGCGTGGTGTAGAGACGGACAAACTCGCTCATAAGTTTTACGTCCTCCTCCACCGCGTAAAACTGTTTGGCATCAACACCCTGGGCTGCGCGGCTGTATCCGGTCCCAACCGGGTCTATGAAGACCAGATCAGTGAAGTCAAGCCAGGTATACTCATTAGTAACCAGATTTGTTTCTGCTGGCAGCGATGTGCCTTCGCCATCCATGAGCACGCGCTGTGGCCCTATCGCGCCAAGATGCAGA